>DASUWA010000010.1 GCA_036378675.1 Acidimicrobiales bacterium | reverse complement strand
CAACGGCGAGAAGATGCAGGACGGCCGCACCGGGGATCTCATCTTTGGCATTCCGCGCCTGATTGCCGAGATCTCCGCCGTGGTCCCGCTTCTGCCCGGGGACGTGATCTTCACCGGCACTCCTCCAGGGATCGGCGCGGTGCGCCAACCACCCCGATTCCTGCAGCCTGGTGATCTTCTGGAGACCTGGGTTGAGGGGATCGGTCACCTACGGAACCGGCTCGTATCCGTCCCCGACGGACGGTGAAGCCGATGTTCAGCTCCGAGCAGGAGCGCTACCTGGAGGACCACATGTGGGCGGTGCTGGCCACCGGCAGGTCCGACGGGTCGCCGCAGCAGTCCATGGTGGGTTACGTCGTCGATGGCGACGGGCGGTTGGTTGTGTCCGCCAAGCGGTACACCGCCAAGTGGAAGAACGCTTGCCGAAATCCGAAGGTCTCCATGACCGTCCCCGACGGACGGACCCATCTGGTCATATACGGCAGAGCCGAGACCATCGAAACCGACCCGTTGCGAGCGGAACTGAGTGCGGATGTATTCGCGAAGCTCTCCAATACGCCGCGACCGGATCCCGCCTCGCTCGTGTCGACGCTCGACGAGCAGCAACGGACCGTCATCCGAATCACTCCCGAAAAGGTCATCTTCGTCGAGTAGCGCTGAGAGGATCTGGCACCTCGACGGCGATCTATTCGACAGCGCTGCACCGGCTGCGCCATCGCGATATCGAAGCCGATGGTGCCGTGCTCGTGTGTCTGGACCGATTCGTTTGCCTGGCGGCACTGCAACTACAGGGACACTCGAGTGGCCGCGCTGGCTGGCGCGTTCAGTCAGGGTCTTGCTCGTCTTGTCGACGTTCGTGGCTGACTCGGCGCTGTCCCGTCGCGCCCTGTTCGCCGTCTCGAGTGGACCCGTTGACAGCATGCCATCAGTTCTGTAGTCTCTTATCAGAATCGAGTGGGCATGCCAAGTGGGGTTGGCCCCGGCTCATCGCCTACCGACTGAGAGGAGTTGTCATGCTCAAGCCGTTGGGCACTTCGCACACCACGCGGCGGCGAACTCGGCCGCGAGTCCTGAGCCACCGACACGGGCTGGACTTGAAGAGTGCTACGAGCAGGCCGTCGAGACCCTTAAGGGCAGCCGGGATCGGCTGCAGAAGCTCGCACAAAACCTCCTGGACCAGGAAACACTGGAGGAGGACGAGGCTTATGCCGCCGCGGGGATCAGCCGGGGCGCGTCGACCCGACAGCTCTGTACCCGCCGGGATGAACGGATCGCCAACATGATCCCGCTCTCCGACGGCGTGCCTGCGCGACGGTTCCCGATCGTCAACATCTCGCTGATCGTCGCCAACTTCGCGGTGTGGATCCTGTATGAGCTGCCGCATCTCAACTCGTCGATCTACCACGCCTCGTTCTATCCCTGCTCCGTCGACAACGCCTGCCAAGCGCCCGAACCTTGGGGGGTCAGCTGGATCACAGCCATGTTCCTCCACGGCAGCTGGGACCACATCCTCGGAAACATGCTCTTCCTGTACATCTTTGGCAAGAACGTCGAGGACGCCTTCGGGCCTCTGCGGTATCTCTTGTTCTACTTCGCCGGCGGATTCATCGCGATGATGAGTCAGACCGCCGCGACTCTTCTTGCGGGTTCGGCCCAGAACGCGCGGGTCCCGGAACTGGGGGCCAGCGGGGCGATCGCGGCGGTACTCGGCGCGTACTTCGTCCTGTATCCCCAATCCAAGGTCCGCACCTACATCTTCCCGATCTTCTTTGTCAGGATCCGGGCCTGGGTATTCCTCGGACTTTGGTTCCTCTACCAATTGGTCGAAGCCAACTTCGGCATGTTCAACGCTCAGGCAAACGGGGGCGGCGTCGCCTTCTTCGCCCACGTCGGCGGATTCGTCTTCGGGCTCGTGATAACCCGCATCCTTTGGCCGCGCATCGGGGACCAGTCGAGGACCCAGGCTGAGCAACCACCAGCGTGGAGCGGCAGCGGGTGGCGATAAGCAGCCGGTGGCCATCGGGCGGCTAGGACGAGAGAAGGAAGGGGACAAAGGACGACGCTCGCGGCCGCCGAATCCGCTTGGAGACCTCCGGAATACTGAGGATACGGAGACAGTTGGCGAAAAAAGGCCTGGCTGCCGATACCGATCGGTTGGCTCTCCGCCCAATACCTGGAGCGATCGGGCGACTTGTGAAGCGCTGGCGTGCAGCTGATACGTCGGTCGTTTCGAGTTGTGACGTTGGGCTCTATTTCATCCACGCCCACTGGGCTTTACGCTTAGAGCGTGCCTGAGCCGGGCAGCATCGATTGCCTCAGCGACAGCGAAATCATTGTGGTGGGCGTTGACGGATCCCCCCAAAGTGACGCCGCGCTCGGCTGGCAGGTAGCAGCTGATGAGCGCAGGGTGACCGGCTCGAGCATGAGCACGGGCCAGCGCCGCCGCGCAGAGCCGCCCATACAACGTCAGGTCGTCGGGACGGGCGTCGTCGAGCTCGACCGTGCCCTTCATGTCGCGCAGCTGACGCACGTAAGTGTCGAAACCGCCGGCGCGGGCCCAACCCAGGAACACATCGCTGGCGGCCTGCATGATGCGCTGTCCGACCACGACCCGCTTCCCCTGGTTTGAGCGGCAGCCCTCCACAGCCGCCAAACCGTCCCCATCGGAGAGCCCCGCGGTCCGGGCCGCCACCACCAGGCTGGCGGCGAGGCGCTTGACGTCCCATTCCCACGGTCCCGGCTGGGTCTCGTCGAAGTCGTTGACATCGAATACCTGGTTGCGTTCGGGGGTGGCACAGGTGCCGAAGTTGCGAAGATGGGGGTCTCCGCAGATCTGCAGACGTATACCGGTGGAGGGGTGTGCGGCTCAGATCTGACGCCATTACGGCTGGCGCGCCACGGTAGAAGGAAAACGGCGACGCCATCATCCGCCCGTTCCGAACCGCAACCAGCTCGGGCAGCCGGTTCGCGTTGGACCGGATCAGGATCTCGATCGGGTCAGGACGGTCGGGTGGCGGTGTCCATCGGCCGTGACTGCGGCGGGGAACCCGGGCGCGCAGCGCGCGTCCGGCTTCGAGCATCTCCGCTCGAGTCCGCGGTGCGCCGTCGACTGAACTCGTGGGTCCTTACCACGGATCGGTAGCGGGCAGAGGCAGTCTTGCCAGGCGCCTGGCCTTGGCGGCCGGGAGCCCTAGCAGGCGTAGGCAGGCTTCGCACAGATCGTCGACCGAGCTGTCCTCGAGCCGGTCGGGCTGACTCTGGTGCAGCCGCAGCAACCCAATCAGGCCTCCAGCCACGGCGCTGAGGGCGACCTCCGCCTCACCGAAACTGAATTGCCCCGCGGCTTGCCCGGCCCGGATATCCCGCAATGCACGAGGCGCCAGGCCGCCCGGCACGTCGAGGAGATCGAGGCCGGCGCCGGTGATGAACCGAGCAACCTCAGGGTGGGTCCAGCCCAGGCGGGCCGATAGCCGGAGCGATGTCGCGAACACCTCCGCCGGGTCGGTGATGCCGGCGGAGGCGAGATCGATCATGCGGCCCCAGCGTTCGAGGACCTCGGTCGAGGCCGTCTCGAACAGCTGCTCCTTGCTCTCGAAGTGGTTGTAGAACGACCCGAATCCGATGTCGGCAACTTCGGTGATCTCCTGGATACTGGCTCGGTCCCCGCGCCCTTCGGCGATCAACCGGATCGCGGCGTCGATAAGCGCTTGCCGGGTCCGCGCCTTGCGCCGGTCCAAGCGGGTGGGGCCAGACGACGTGCTCGCCGATGCCGCAGTCACAACAGCCTCCA
Source organism: Acidimicrobiales bacterium (assembly GCA_036378675.1). NCBI lineage: Bacteria > Bacillati > Actinomycetota > Acidimicrobiia > Acidimicrobiales > Acidimicrobiales bacterium. The sequence continues at coordinate 129,009 of DASUWA010000010.1, read as the reverse complement.
ATCTCGCCGTCGTATCAGGTTCGCTACCCGGCGGCTCCGCACACGAAGAGACGTGGGCTGAGCCGCCGGAGGAGGAACGATCATTACTGACGAACAACTACACAACTGATCCTATATGGTCACGGGAATGCTTGCGGGCATGAACGGGGAATTCCGGCCGCTTGTTTCGCAGCGATTCCACTGTGTGCTGAGTTCGCCGCATCTCGATGCCCTGGACGAGCGTCGAGACCCCGTACACGAGATTGAACAGTCCGAACAGCAAGGCCAAGGTGACCGCGCCAATGCCGGGTCGGGCGAACAGCGCAATCCCGAAGGCGATCGAAATCAGACCGCTCACGAAGAAGAGGGCGCGAGTTCCGGCAGTTTCGTCAACCTTGAACCCGGCATAGATCTCGACAAGGCCGGTGAGCGTCGCCCATGCGCCGACGAGCAGCCCCAATACCAGCGCCGTCGGTGCGGGCCAGGCCAGAGCGACCACCGCGGCCCCGATGTCGAGGAGACCGATCAATAGATGACGTACAACCGGGCCGGCCGTCCCGCTGCTGAAGGCCCGGGTGGCCTCCAGACTGGCGGCCATGAGGGCGAAGACGGCGAACATGACGACCAGCGCCAGGACGGTGACGCTGGGCCACGCCAGCGCCACGACACCGATGGCGACGGCCAGGATGCCTCGCCATATGAGGGACGTACTCAATGACTTGAACATGACAGCTCCTTTCGGGTGATGGCTGTGGCTCCCCATTCTGGTACGGGCACCACAGAACTGATGAAAGAATACAATACTGATGAGTCATTGTCAACTGGCTCGAGTCGAGGTCGATGGTCGAGAGGGGATGACCCACTCCTACGAAATGGGGTCGGTTCACACCGTCCTCTTCGCGAACCCGAGGTCCGAGCGGCAAGGCAGAGCGTTACGGTCTCGTCGACTTATGCGGCGCCCGCGGTATCGAACCGGTACTAGTGAAGGAGGACGTATCACCTGCGACCGCTCGACGCGAAGCTAACTATTGCCGACTGATGGCTGGCGACCCTGGATCACTCAGACCCGGCAGAGGAGCTGCTCCATCCCGCGTCCATCCCGCGTATGGCGTTATACGTCGTCGTTCGCAATCATTCGATTAACCGGCTGACCAGCGAAAATTCTGGGCGGGCTCCATTGTGGTCGTCCGCTTGCGCAGCACTGATAATGCTGAGGTCGGTGGTTCGATTCCACCTAGCCCCACAAGAGCCGTGCTCAGAAGGGGTGCTGGACTAGGAAGTTCTCGGGAGAGCCCGGACAGTCGTGGCAGGCGGCGGGCTTCGAGGCGATAATCACCTTCGGACTGGTGCTCATGGTCCTAAAACTCGCTAATGGTGGGTCTACCTGGTCGGCCCCGTAGTGGGCGCGGTCATCGCCGGCGGCGTTGCGTCCGTCCTGCGCGGGTCCGCCAAGGCCGAGGAAGCCGGCGCTACCTCACCCGATAAAGAACAGCTCGCCTAGGAGGATCCGAGCGGTGCGCCGAACGGCGGTCAGAGCCGCGGGCACCTGTACGGGCGACTGGAATCACCCCCGGAACCGGGTGGGGTCTCTCTTACGCCTGCAACTCGCTTGCCGTTGACTTCCTGGCCTTGCTGGCGTAGACCTTCTCGTCAGTGGCCGCGGGAGGCGCGCGATGCACCATCGGGCAAATCCTTCAAGTTTCGCAACCCCGACCGCACCCTTCATCGTCCCCTTCCCGCCGCCCTTCGCGCTCTCGTCGGTCGGCACCACCGAAGTTCGGGACTTCCTGATTCGCCGCGTACACCAACCGACCTCTCGGAGACTTGAAAGCGAGGTACATCGCTATGGCACCCACGACAGCTGATTCCGTCCGGCCCTTCGAGGTCCACGTCGAGGAAGAGGACCTGCTTGACCTCCGCCGGCGGATTGCCGCGACGCGCTGGCCCAGTAAGGAGCTGGTCACAGATCGGTCACAGGGGGTCCAGTTGGCGGCAATTCAGGCCCTCGCGCGCTACTGGACCACTGAATACGACTGGCGTCGATGTGAGAAGAAACTGAACGCGCTGCCGCAGTTCACAACCGAGATCGACGGGATTGACATCCACTTCATTCACGTCGAGTCGCACCACGAGAACGCGTTGCCGCTGATCATGACCCACGGATGGCCCGGCTCGATCATCGAGCTGCTCGAGACCGTCGGCCCGCTCACCGATCCGACCGCGCACGGCGGCTCCGCCGAGGACGCGTTCGACCTGGTGCTGCCGTCGATCCCCGGCTACGGATTCTCCTCCGAACCAGCCGAGCTCGGCTGGTGGGCCGGCAGGGTAGCCGAGGCTTGGCCGAAGCTGATGCACCGCCTCGGTTACACGCGTTACGTCGCCCAGGGCGGTGACGTTGGCGCAGCAGTCACCGACGCGATGGGCCGACAGGCACCCGAAGGGTTGATCGGCATTCATACAAACTTGTTCGTCCCAGGACTGGCGGGCGGCTCATTCCCGCACGAGACCGAGGAGGAGCGCGCTGCGGTTGCTGCGGGGACCGCGTTCAGGGCGAGCGGCTTCGGCTACTTCCTCGAGCAGGCCACTCGGCCCCAGACGATCGGGTACGCCCTGCTGGATTCGCCGGTCGCGCTGGCGGCATGGATGCTCGATCATGACACCGACAGCTACTACAAGATCTCCCGCGCCTTTGTTGACGACCAGCCCGCCGGAAATCTCACCCGGGACCACATCCTCGACAACATCACGCTCTACTGGCTGACGGGCACGGGGGCCTCAGCCGCCCGGTCTTACTGGGAGAGCGGACAAGCCACCGCGCGCGCGGCCGGGCAGGCTCCACCGCCGGTCACGGTACCGGTCGGATTCACGACGTTCCCGGGCGAGATCGTCGCAACCCCGCGCACTTGGGTGGAGCAGGCCTACCCAACCCTCACCTATTTCAACAAAGTCGACAAGGGCGGCCACTTCGCAGCCTGGGAGGAGCCACAACTGTTTTCGGACGAGCTCCGCGCCGCCTTCAGATCGCTCCGTGCGGTAGCCACACGTCGACCTGAGTCTTCTAGCTAGAAGGTGCAAGGAGTTCTTCGAGGGCAGGATCCCGAGTTGGCAGGACCCATGGTCTTTTGGGTGTGAGGACGAGCGGCGCGGAGCCAAATTCCACGCCCGAACGCGAGATTTACGCCCGAACTGCACCAGACATCCGCCGCACTCCAAGCCGCCCCACTCCCTCACCCGTCCGGGAGTCCACCTACTCTGTCAAACCAACGACCGATGCCTCGCGGACGCCGGCAAGGTGCTGGACTCGGATTAGCATCTCGGGCGTGGCACGAATCGAGTTCCCCGCACGGGGGCTGGGGGAGCATGCCGACTGGGCGCTCCTGAGGCCCGAGATAGGGATGGGCATGGGGGCACTGTCCTCCGCCGTCTATGAGAAGTCGAAGCTCGACCTCCGTGAACGCGAGGCCGCCCGGTGGACGATCGCGCTGATCAACGATTGCGTCGTCTGCCAGAACACCCGGGCCAAGCACGCCGATGTTTCCGGGATAGACGAGGACTTCTACGCGCAAGTCACGGAGTGGAGAACTACCACCGAGTTGACCGAGCGGGAACGACTGGCTGCCGAGTTCGCATTCCATTTCGCCTTGGACCACCAGGCGATGGACGACGAGTTCTGGGGCCGGCTCCGTCGAGCGTACGCGGACGACGAAATCGCGGATCTCACCATGTGCTGCGGGGCGTGGCTCGGGATGGGTCGGATGCTCGCGGTGCTGGGCGTCCGCGCACCCGATGAGAGGCTGCTGGTCTAAGAGGAGCGGTAGGCGTTGCCTCGGCGTTCGATGAAGGCGAGTACGTCGTCCTCGGAGCGATCTGGCAGGCCCATCATCACCTCGGTGACGCCGGCCGCCTCCCACTCATCGAGCATCTGCTGGTCAGGTTTCGGGTGAAGGACGACTATCTCCGGACGTCCCGCACGCCCGGATTCCTGCCACACGGAACCGAGTTGCCGGGCTAAATCGGCGACGTTCTCCTCCAGGGGGGTGGTTATCCATCCGTCAGCCGAGCGAGCGATCCACCGGAAGTTCGCCTGCGTGCCGCGTGCGCCCAGGAGCACCGGAACCCGTGGTTGCTGGAGTGTCTTCGGCCAGGCCCAGCTCGGGCCGAAACTTACGAACTCCCCTTCGTATGCGGCCGTCTCGTTTTGCCAGAGTTCCCCCATGGCTTCCAGGTACTCGCGCAGAACCGTCTTGCGCTTTTTCGCCGGGACGCCATGGTCGGCCATCTCCTCGACGTTCCACCCGAAGCCCGCTCCGAGAACCACCCGCCCCCCCGAGAGGAAGTCCAAGGTAGCGATGGTCTTGGCCAGGGTGATCGGATCGTGTTCGAATGGGAGCGCCACCGCGGTTCCGAGGCGGATTCGGCTCGTGACCGAGGCCGCCGATGCCAGGGCGACCCACGGATCGAGGGTCCGCATGTAGCGGTCGTCGGGAAGGGTTTCGTCCCCGGTGGCGGGATGGATGGTCTCGCGCTTCACCGGGATATGGGTGTGCTCGGGCACATAGAAGGCATGGAAGCCGTGCTCCTCCGCCGCCATTGCTGCTCGCGAGGGGCGGATACCCCTGTCGCTGGTGAAAAGGACGAGGCTGAATCTCACGAGCAATCACCTGACCCCATCGGGAACCGAGTCGACACGGTGGTCGTGTTTAGTCAATCTTGTGGCCCGAGCGATGAATGCCGGACCGCTGGGCGGGACCCCTATCCCATGGCGAGCCGGGCACGAGCCGCGGGCACGAAGTCGTCTCGATGGAGGCTAAGGGTCCTAGACGGAGTCGAAGTGACCACGTCCGCCCTGCGGTCAACCGAGTGAAGAAGAGCGATCTCCCCGAATTGGTCGCCTCGCTGCAGTTCACCTGTCTTGTCGCCGTCGATGAGCACGTCCGCCCGACCGTCGACCATCACGTAATACCGGTCTCCACGCTCACCTTGGCGCACGATCGTTGCCCCGGCAGGCCAGCGGTCGACGACACTTCGATCGGCAAGGCGGTTCAGGGCGAATGAATCGAGATGGGACAGCAGACCGGTGGACAGAATCGAGGCTCTCCGGTGCCGAGTCATGTCTCCTGCATCGACGATCGGCGCCAAATCGAGCGAGTCGAGCTTTGGATCTTCGCTCCCCGTTACGGTGGCCAAGAAGGCGTCTCGGGCCAGTATCAGCAGATGCATCGGGGACAGCGACCTAACCGTTGCGGCTCGAGGCGCATCCCGCAGCAAGGCTCTCTCCCCGAAGCTCTGCCCCGCGCTGAGGACGTCCACCGCGTACCCATCCACGAGAACCTCCGCTGACCCGTCCTTGATCACGTAGAAACGGTCTCCGGTCTCGCCTTGACGAACCACCTCGACACCTGCCTCGGAGACGAGCAACGGGGTTACTTGGCTTGCGAGAGAGTCGAGGGACGCGATGTCGAGACGCTGGAGACAGGGCACCCCGTGAAGCAGATCAAGCAGAGCGGATCGTTCCTCGGCGGTGACATCAACGTGGTGCAGCACTCGCCACCCGCTCGCGACGACGAGCGGAAGCGGAACGGCCGCGATGAGCAGGGCGGGCCGTATCCCGATCGTCGAAGCCATAAGCGGTCCGAGGAACCCGCCGAAGCCTTCGAGCGCCAGCTTCGTCGACTCGATCGTTCCGGTCACGCTCGGAATGAGCGGTGAATCGACGAGCCTCATCAGGATCGATGACGTGGCGACATCCGACACCGCCATTCCGATGCCCCACGCGACGACCAATGCCATAGCAACGTCAAACACGGGTACGCCGGCTATCACCGCCAACGGAATCCCGCATGCGGCGAGAGCAGCCGCTGCGGGGGTGCCTATTCGGCGTCGCGTGACCAGCCGTGAAGATATCGGAGCAGCTATCAGCGATCCGATGCCGGCGGCCATCATCAAAAGGCCGACTCCGGTGCTGCCGGCGTGGAGCAAGCGGAGCGATGCAATTACAGCCACTCCAATCCACATCCCTCGCACGAACGTGCGGAGCCCGCTCACCACCAGGATTCCAGCGACGGCTGGATTGCGGACCTCGTTGAAGGCCTCCCGGACGACCGAGGGGGAACCGGGGGTCCAGCGACGAAGCCCTTCGGGCGGTTGGGCCGCACGCTGCGTTGTCGTTCCGAGACCTGACGTGAGCACTGCGGAGACACCGAATAGAGCAGCCGCCCCCGCGAACACCGCTTGGGGTGTTGTGGCCGCGAGTAGGACACCCCCGAGGACGGCGCCGATCGCCTGGCTCAGGGTCTTGACCGTACTCAGAGTTGTTGCCGCGATCACTACCTCGTGGGGCGACCTCGCTGCTGCCGGTATGAGGGCCGCCTGGGCTGGCCGGTAGAGAGCCGAGACTAAGGCGTCCACGCTCAGAAGAATCAGTAACGGCAGGAGATGCGCGCCCGAAGCCGCTACCAGTGCGCTGCCAGCAACTCCAACTCCGCGGGTCACCGCAACTGCACTCAGCACGCGGACTTTGGGCCATCGACTAACGACTGCGCTGCTGAACAGGCTGCTGATCGATGCCAAGAACAGGCGGGCCCCGACGAACCCCACGGCGATAGAACCGTTCGTGCGGAAGGCGTCAACCGACAGGGCTGTCACGTACCCCCACTCGGCGATCGTCACGAAAGCGAACGCGACCACCAGACGCCCGAGATACCGGTTGGCGAGAAGCGTCTGGATCGGGCTCTCGGGCCGCAGCGACCGCCTGGACTGGTCGGACCGAACCCATGGCTGCCGACGAGACCGGCCTGTCTCGCCGGCGGGGGCTTTCATCGAATGGAATATGCCCGAGCGTCCGAGGCCGCGCAACAGACTCTGGATGAACGGCAGACGCAATTTCCGGGGACCGTCGGAGCGAGTTGGCGTCGGGTCCGACTCCTGGCCAAATATGGGCTGTGGCCCAGACTGCAACGGAAAGCGAGAGCGGTTCGACGCGACCAGCGGGGGGCCGGATCGTGGTCGGTGTCGACGGCTCGGAGTCGTCTCTCGGTGCATTGGATTGGGCGGCGGGTCAGGCCGAGCTCACCGGAGCGGAAATCGAGGTGGTCGTGACATGGGAATGGCCGACCAGCTACGGCTGGGCGGTCCCCTACCCGGAGGGATGGAACCCTCGAGACGACGCCACCAAGGTGACCGACGAACCAGTGGCTCGGACTCGCCAGGCTCACCCGTCGCTGAGCATCAGCGTGACTGTCACGGAAGGGCATCCGGCGCCCGTGTTGGTGGAAGCCTCGCGCGGAGCAGACTTGTTGGTGGTCGGGAGCCGCGGGCACGGCGAGTTCGCTGGCATGCTGCTCGGATCGGTCAGCGAGCACTGCGTCACGAATGCGCATTGCCCAGTGCTCGTCTTCCGGCGGTGACGAACTCCGGACCGTCCGAACGGCTCGCTACCTGATCGTTCCCCTCCCGGCGATCAACGGCAGATCCAAGGGGGTCACCCACCCGGGTGGGAGGTCATTGACCGCCGGGATGGCGTTCAGCGCTCGCAAACCGGTGGCGAGGCACCCAGCGGTCGCCGCGTCACGACCGCTTCCATCGGTGAACCGGAACGCAGTCTCCTGGGCGATCGACGGGCTTCCCTCGATCTCGACTCTGTACACGTCGTTCTGATTTCCGGTGGGCCACTCAGGGGCTGAGCCGGGCCCTACCCGATTTACGTGCTCCAAGCAGATTCGGGGTTGCCCCTTCACGATCCCGTTGATTGTGAATCGCACCGCGGCAACGCAACCGGGTTCGACGACGCCCCTCGCGGTGTCAATCGGGTGGTCGGTGGTCCACTTTTGCCATGTCGTGGTGATCTCGTCGACCTCGACGCCCGCGGCCGCTCCGATCATCGGGATGGTGGGCCCCCATGCGAGCACGAGCACATCCGGAATTTCCAGGATGCATTTGTGATCCGGGGGCTTTCCGATGCCCATTTCGGACTCGTAGTCCCCCTCATAGTTGGTGTAGTCGAGCAACTCCAATGCTCTAACGGACTTGACCTCGCCGCACAGCCCCATCAGGGTCATTGGAAACAGGTCGTTGGCGAATCCAGGATCGATACCGGTGGTAAAGCAAGATGACCGACCTTCCTCGCAAGCTTCGGTGATCGGCTCGATCCAGTTCGGTGGGTTCCATTTCGAGGTAGGCCACACCCAGGGCGTCATCGCGGTCGACACGACATCGATACCCGCACGGAGAAAGCCTCCGATCACACGGATGTTCTCATCGGCGTGCGCTGCGGTCGGGCCATAGTGAGCGAGCGCGTCGGGTCTCAGAGCGATGAGCGACTCGAGGTCATCAGTCGCGGCTACTCCAAGAGGGCCGATACCTGCCAGCTCACCGGCGTCCGTGCCGACCTTCTTGCCATCGTGCACTCCCACGCCTGCAAGTTCGAACTGAGGGTGGCGGGCTATCTCGGCGATCATCATTTTCCCGACGAAACCCGTACCCCACACGACAACGCGCTTGGCCATGGCTGGGAACGCTAGCGTCCGGGCAACTTCAGCGAATCACGCCCCGGTGCCGTGAAATAGCCGCGCGATGACGAGACCGACACCGGCGGCTCCAGGCCGAGCCACTTGTCGCGATTAGCTGTGATCGTCGAAGCGACCCCTCGGCAGCTACGGATGGGCCGAGCCGTGTGATTGGAGCAGTTGGTGTGCCTGCATCCCTCACGACTCGACGGGTTCGAGCGACTGCACGTGCTCCTCTTGTACGCGAAGGATGGCATCGTCACCGCGAAAGAGGACGACCCAGCCGTCCTCCCGTTGCACGTCGACGTTTTCGAAGGTCTCTCGGACAACCTGGTTGTCGTCTCCGTAGACCATGCGATAGGTAGGCATCTGTCCTGCTCCTTCTTCCCGTGTCCCTGCTCTTCCAGGGTCAGTGCGAACAGCCCCATTCAACCCCGATCTGGCCGTCGGAAAAAGGGGTGACCGGGTGATCCAGAGTCATCCGTTCCGGGTGACACAGCAACCCCCGGGGGGATCCCCGCCGCCGCGCTAGCTCCCGAAGAACATGTGTATGCACTTGTCGAGGCCTACGATCTCAGCTGGTTCGAAGGCGCGAGACGCCTCCTCCCACCCCTCGCGTGTGAGCTCGTAGGCGAGTATCTCCTTGGGGACACCGCGTGGTGCCTCCCGGTGCCGCCCGTTTTCCCTGTACCCGATCGCTCGCGATACGGCCTGAGACGCAGGATTGTCGAGGAACGCAGCCGATCGGGCTATCTCGGCACCGAGGCCTTCGAACGCGAGTTGCAGGACGGCTGCGCGCATCTCCCGGCCGAAGCCCTGCCCCTGTGCGGACGCGGTCAGCCAGGAGCCGGTCGACACTTCCTTGAGTACCTGAAAGTGCTTCCCGATGAGGCTCTGAACCCCGACCGGCCGGCCGGCGTCGAACACCGCCATCCCGAGATGCCAATCGTCGACGCTCCAGCTCGCCCGTTGGCTCCACCAGTGCTGCACGGAACCGACGCGGCGGACCGTCCCTTTGGCGTCGGTCCACGGAATCGAGAAGGGCATCGTTCCGGGGTCGTGGATCCCTTCATCAATCGAATCCAGGAGCCCTGCAAAGTCATCGTCTGTCGGCGGGCGCAGAACCAGCCGGCGAGTGACCAGCTTCAGCCCGAACAGCGGCCAGAAATCCGACGTCATTCGTTAATCATGACGGGGCGAGCCGTAAGGGTCACGGGATTAATCAATAGAGTGAGCGAGCCATGCTCTCACGGAAGGCCTTCTTCTCGTTTGTCGAGTTGACCGACTCGACCAAACACCACCAGTACAACGAGTACCACCAGCTGGACCACCGACCCTCGAACCTCGCGCTTCCTTCGGTCGTGTGGGGCGACCGGTGGGTGCGGACGCCTGACTGCGCGGATGCGAGCGGAGCGGCACGCAAGCCCCTCGATCGCGTCCAGTACGTCGCGATGTACTGGTTCGCGGATCCGGTCGACGAGTCCATCAACGAGTGGCGCGAACTCGGTGAGAAGGCGTTCCAGTGGGGCCGCAAGCCCGACACCGACTGGTCACGGCGCGAGGTCGGGTACTTCGTTCCGCTCAAGGGCTACGTGAATCCGCGGGTACGAGTCTCCGAAGACGCGCTGCCTTTCCGGCCGGTCAAGGGCGTGCATGTCACGGTCAGCCTCATCAGCGAGCCACATTCGTCAGCGACCGAAGAGATGTACTCGTGGTACGACACGGTTCACATTCCGGACCTGGTGTCTTGCGCCGGTGTCGCCGGGGCATGGACTTTCTACAGCGAGTGGAACACCCTGCTCGAGGATGACCAGCGCCGCATGCCGGGAGGAGCGAGGGTCACCCTGCTTTACCTCGATGGCGATCCCCTCGAATTTGTGGCCGCACGAAAGCAGCACATGGCCGATTGGAAGGCCGCCGGCCGGCTTCTTGACACCGCACCGACGGAAAGGGTGCTACTCGATTCGCCTCTGCTCGACATCCGCCCTTGGCAGTGGGGTTGGTTCGACCGGCAGGGGACCGGCGCATAGACGATGCGATTCCCTGCGGCCGGTGGGGAGTTGACGTTGGGCATTCACACGCCGATCGTCATACAGACGCCCGGAGGGCACGCCCGTTGGGAGGAACGCGCCGGCCCGGACGAGCTGCGCGTTTTGGTCGCTGCAGCGGACCGCCTCGGTTACCACCACCTGACCTGCAGCGAACATTTCGCCATTCCCCTGCATCAGAACAAGTGGCGCGGCGTCGTCTACTGGGATCCGGCTTCGACGTTGGGCTGGATCGCCGCGCTTACATCCCAGATCCTTCTCGCCACCAACGTCGTCGTTGTCGGCTATCACCATCCCCTCGAGTTACTAAAGACCTACGGAACCCTCGATCGTCTCAGCGGCGGCCGATTGATATTCGGAGTAGGTGTGGGGACATTGCGGGAGGAGTTCGAGATTCTGGGTTCGCCCTTCGGCGACCGGGGCAGCCGTGCGGACGATGCACTGGCCGCGATTCGCGCCGGATGGGGAAGCTCGAGTGTCGAGTTCGAGGGTGATTACTTCGACTACCGCGATCTCACCGTGGAGCCCCACTCGCCCCGCAAGCAGCCACGGGTCTGGGTCGGTGGTTCCACCCAGCGTTCCCTCAGGCGTGCGCTTGAGTTTGGGGACGGTTGGACACCGTTCGGCCTGTCGGCGGATGAGATCTCGGACATGCTCTCCCGTGCCGATCCGGCCGATGGATTCGAAGTAATCCTGCCGTCCGGTCCGCTGGATCCGAGAGGTTCGCCTGAAGAAACCGTACAGAGACTCGACTCCTTGCAGCGCGCCGGCGCTACCGCGGTCCACTGCGCCTTCCTGCACCACTCTCTGGATGACTATCTCGAACAGCTGGAAGCGCTCTCGGAGCTCGCTCGAAGCTCCAACTAGCTAGCTGACACCAACCTGGTGGAGCTCGATCTGGTTTCCGGAAGGGTCGCTCAGGAACGCCTGGAGGCTTGTGGCGACCGGGATCGCGTCGCTCACTTCGAGGCTGCGACCGCGCAGTTCCGTGATGACCGACACCAGATCGTCCACTTGCAGCGCGAAATGCTGTCCCTGCAGGGGCGGAGTCGGCGCGTTTATGAGGTGAACCTGTTGGCCGCCGGCGTCGAGCCAGGCGCCGGCGAAACCGAAGTCCGGCCGATCAGTCCTCTCGCTCAGTCCGAGGACCTCGGTGTAGAAACGCTTGGCCGATTCGACATCCTCAACGTTGATCGACACGTGGTGTACGCCGGACACATTCATGACCGGGACTCCGCGAGTGCCTTGACCTTTTCGAGGGTGCGTCGCATGTCGTTCCGGTTCCGGCGCCCCCTGGCCCAGCCGAACAGCGACCAGTAGACACGTAGCAGCAGATTCGGCGCGAGAGCGAACGACTCGGTGATATCCGTTCCACCGCCGTTCGGCTCCAATCGGTAGCTCCAGGTGTTCAGGGGTGCCCCCGGTTTGCCGACGCCGAATGAAAAGACCTTGCCGGGTTCGGACTCGATCACCGAGCAGGTCGTCCAGTAGACCGGGCCCTTCTCGTTCCGGCGAACGTGGCCGCGGAACCTGGCCCCGGGTGCCGGTCCGGTGGCGCCGTCAAGCCATTCGGCTTCGAAGGTCTCCGGGCTGAAGTTGCCTATCTGGGTCACGTCGCTGACCAGGTTCCAGACCTTTTCGGGCGGCGCGTCGATGTGGACCGTCACGGATGCGTGCACGACCAGACGCTATCCCCGAACCCCACGTGACATCCACGGGTGCCGTATGTGACACTCGCGCTGCCACCGGCTACGGACACAGGGAGGGCCGGCCGTGAGATATGACTTGCTCGTTCGAGGTGGGAAAGTCGTCGACGGTAGGGGTGGCGCTCCCTTCACCGCCGACGTCGGTGTCGCCGGCGGGCTGATCGCCGAGATCGGGCACCTCGACCGTTCTTCCGCCCGGGAGCTGGTTGACGCTGACGGCGCAGTTGTGATCCCGGGGTTCGTCGATATCCACACCCACTACGACGGCCAGGCCACGTGGGATTCACGGCTTTCGCCTTCGTCGAACCACGGCGTGACGACGGTGGTCATGGGGAACTGTGGCGTTGGCTTCGCACCTGTACGCGAGGGCGACCAGGGCCAGCTCATCGAGCTGATGGAAGGCGTGGAGGACCTTCCGGGGACGGTGCTGCACGAAGGGCTTTCTTGGGACTGGGAGTCCTTCGAGGGGTACCTCGACGCGTTAGAACGGCGTCGGCATGACGTCGACTTCGCCGCACAGGTCTGCCATGGCCCGCTTCGCCTCTACGTGATGGGGCAGCGAGGAGCAGATCGCGAGCCTGCGACACGGGCGGAGATCGAAGAGATGGGCCGCCTTGCAGCGGCCGGCATCCGTGCTGGGGCCTTGGGGTTCACCACATCGAGGACGCTCAACCACCGCACCAGCAAAGGCGAGCCGACGCCCACCCTTACGGCCGCGCGGGAGGAACTTGTGGGCATCGCCGAAGCCATAAGTGGGACCGGCCAGGGAGTCCTGCAGGTGATCTCCGACTTCCCGGATTTCGATGACGAGATGAAGACCCTCATCGACATGATGAGCGTATCGGGGCGTCCGCTCTCGATATCCCTCGCTCAGGCCAAGCCGGGCACCGAATATCGGCGGAGCCTTGACGCGATCACATCCGCGCAGCAGGCAGGCCTCGAAATGCGGGCCCAAGTCGCCTCGCGGGCGATCGGCTTGCTCATCGGGCTCCAGGGTTCGGTGAACCCGCTCAAACCGTCCCAGACGTACCGCTCGCTCGAGCATCTGCCTCTGGCCGAAAGAGCCAAAAGGCTGGCCGATCCCGAGACACGTGACGCTGTGCTCGGCGAGATCCTCGACAGGCCGGGCGGCATGCGGCAACCCCTCGACCGAATCTTCGAACTGGGTGACCCCCCGGACTACGAGCCAGATCCCGACTGCAGCGTGGCGGCCAGAGCCACCCGGGACCGCCGGCGGGCCGAGGATCTCTATTACGACTTGTTGGTAAGAGGCGATGGCACAACGCTTCTCTACCTCCCCTTCGCCAACTACTTCGATGGAAACCTCGATGCAGCGGCCGAGATGCTGTCCCACCCTTACGCGGTTCCAGGACTAGGCGACGGAGGCGCGCACGTGGGCACCATCTGCGACGCCAGCTTCTCGACAACCTTGCTCGTGCACTGGGCACGCGACCGAAGCCGCGGGGAGCGATTCGAGCTGCCGTGGGTCGTCAACCGCCAGTGCAGGGCGACCGCCGAAGCCGTTGGGCTCTTGGATCGCGGTCTCATCGCTCCCGGCTACAAGGCCGATCTCAACGTCATCGACTTCGCCAATCTCGGCATGGGACACCCGAGAATCGTCAACGACCTGCCCGCGGGAGGAAAGCGGCTCGTGCAGTCCGCCACCGGTTATCTGCACACCCTCGTATCCGGGGTGGAAACTTACCGGGACGGAGAAGAGACGGGCGCCCTTCCCGGGTGCTTGGTTCGAGGCGCCCGACCCGACCCGAACTGACTTGTAATCACTGGGGGAAACGATGAACTTTCCGATCATCTCCGCGGACTCGCACATCACCGAGCCTGCCGAGACCTACGTGGATCACATCGATCCCGCCTTTGCGGATCGCGCCCCTCGGCTCGAGGATTGCGGACCGGACATCGGCGACGCATTCGTGATCGACGGGTTTCCCAAGCCGCTTTCCCTTGGAACCGTCGCAGCCGCTGGCAAAAAGGCGGAGGAGATCAAGCTCAAGGGGTCGAGGTTTTCCGATTTGCATAGGGGAGGATGGGACCCCGAGGCGCGCATGGCGGACCAGGTGAGCGATGGGGTCGCTGCCGAGGTGATCTACCCCAGCATCGGGATGGTCATCTGCAACCACCCGGACGTCGATTACAAGAGGGCCTGCTTCGACGCGTACAACCGGTGGCTCTCGGGCTACTGCGCCGCACATCCCGATCGACTCATCGGCCTAGGGCAAACGGCGATGCGCTCCCCAGACGAGGGAATAGCCGATCTCGAGGAGATGAAACGCCTCGGGCTACGGGGCGTGATGATGCCCGGGGAGCCCGGTGTGGACGACTACGACTCGCCCATCTACGACGAGTTCTGGGCGGCGACCGTCGAACTCGAGATGGTGCCATCGTTCCACATCCTGACCATGAAGCCGGGGTTCACGCGCGGACCCAAGATGAACTCGTTCCTATCGATCGTTCGCGGATGTCAGGACGTGATGGGGATGCTCGTGCTCGGTGGGGTGTTCGAGCGCAACCCTCAAGTGCGGGTCGTTTGCGCGGAGGCCGACGCCGGGTGGGTCCCGCACTTCGCATACCGCATGGACCACGCCTACAACCGGCATCGCAACTGGCTTCCCGCCGGGCAGGAGCTCACCCGTTCACCGTCCCAGTACTTCGCCGAGAACGTCTACGTAACTTTCCAGGACGACTGGACCGCGTTCCGCTTCGCCGGCGACATGAACTGGCACCACTTGTTGTGGGCCAACGATTTCCCCCACTCCGACTCGACCTGGCCCTGGAGCCAGGAGCTACTCGCCGAGCACACCAGGCAGCTGTCGGCCGAGCAGAAGCAGGCCATTCTCTCTGCGAACGTCGCCGAGCTCTACGGAATCGACACCAGCAACCTGGCCCTGAGCGTATGACGGAGTTGTGGATCGCCGGCGCCGGCATGCCCGGCAGGACGGCGACCTTCGCCGCCAGGACCGAGCAGGAGGGCTGGGACGGGTTGGCACTTGTGGACTCGCAGAACCTCGCTGTCGACCCCTACGTGCACCTGGGGATCGCGGCTTCGGCGACCGAGCGTCTGAAGCTCGGCACCGGGGTGACCAACCCCTTGACCCGCCACCCAGCGGTGACCGCGGCTGCGATCGCCACCGTCCACATCGAATCAGGGGGCAGAGCGGTCCTCGGTATCGGTCGCGGCGACTCGTCACTGGCGCACCTCGGGCTCGCACCGGCGTCACCTGCGGCATTCGAGCGGTATCTCTCCCGATTGCAGAGATACCTGCGAGGGGAAGAGGTCACCTTCGACCCGACCAACGATGGTGCGGGCTTAGCGCGACCCGCATCGAGTCTCGGTATGGCTGATGCTCCAGAAGGCAGCCGGATCCACTGGATCGCGGGTGCAAGCGATCGAAAGGTTCCGGTGGACGTGGCAGCGACCGGACCCCGCGTGATAGCGATCGCTGCGTCGCTGGCCGACCGAATCACCTTCGCAGTCGGATCCGACGCCGAGCGTCTCAATTGGGCGATGGATGAAGCGAGGCGGGCCGCAGGCGCGGGCTGTCCCCCACTCGGCGCGTACGTACCCGTCGTGGTGCACGCCGATCGCCGGATCGCACGCGAGTTGATCGGCGGAGCGGTTGCCTCGTTCGCGCGCTTCTCTGTCATGCACGGAACCGTCTCGGGACCAGCGAACGAAGTGGAACGGTCCGCCCTGTCCGCGGTACACGAGCGCTACGACATGCATCACCATTTCACCCACGGCTCGCCTCAGAGCCGCGACCTTCCGCCGGAGTTGGTCGACTCGTTCGGAATTGCCGGTCCGCCCTCCTACTGCGTCGACAGGCTTATCCAGATGATCGACCTGGGTTTGGACAAGCTCGTACTGCTCGGCGGAGGTATCGGCATGAACCGTGAGGCTGCACGCGACTCGCGCCGAATGCTCGCGGAACAGGTTCTGCCGAAGCTTCGCTGAGACTCAGCGCCGGTCGGACCCGCCAACCACGAAAGCGTCGGTGCTCGGGTACACGATCGACTCATGACCGTCGTCCCACCGCACCCGGTAATGCTGCCCGCTGGTTCCGCTGACGACTTCAGCGACCTCGCCGGTCTTGCGCCCACCCCCCACCTTGCGGGATTCGACGATGATCTGATCTCCCACGTGCGCGTCCACGACCTAAGCCTCCTGTCTAAACCTTGCGACCAACAAATTGAACAAGGCAAATTGAACAAGGCAAATTGAACAAGGCAAATCGAACAAGGGGAACGGCACAACCCGTTCCCCCTTGCCCGAGCTATTCGGTTGTAAGCCCTGAGTACGACTCGCTCTGCCGACGCTCAATGGTGGGAGACCACGACTGGCGGTTATGGGCCTGTGCCGTCTGTCGCCGGGACCTTCCGCGGCATCAACTTGCATCACCCCACTTTCGAATGGGCACTCCCCGTCACCGCCGTCTGGGCCTTAAACCGCGACTTGGCGACACGACCCAGGGTCTTATCGGATGCGACCCGAAAGGGGCACCGCCAAAGGAACCGGCGGTGAGCGTTCTAAAGAACCCAAGAGCATTGGCACTACCTCGCTCTTGTGATGAGTGACACTTTCCACTCGGCTCGGCCCACACCGAGCCGTACAAACATTTTAGAACCTCGACTGGCGAGTTCAAGCCCCCATTCCTGTCCAGCGAGGCCGCTCTGGTAGAAAAGTCGCCCACTCGGCAGCCCACTCCCGGCGTGACCAGAGCGAGGAGGAGCGAAGTGGGACATCTGGACGGGAAAGTCGCCGTGGTCACCGGCGCGGGTCGAGGGATCGGGCGGGGCGAGGCCCTGCTGCTCGCTGCGGAGGGCGCCAAAGTCGTGGTGAACGATCTCGGTACCGCTCTTGACGGCGGCGGTACAGATCCTTCGCTGGCTCAGCGGGTCGTGGACGAGATCACCGCAAGCGGGGGTGAGGCGGTCGCAAATGACGACGACGTTTCGTCCTGGGCCGGAGCAGAGCGGCTGATCAACCAAGCGGTGGGAACGTTCGGGGACCTCAACGTGCTGGTCAACAACGCGGGTTTCGTCCGCGACCGAATGAGCTTCAATATGAGCGAGCAAGACTTCGAGGCCGTCGTGCTGGTTCATCTGAAAGGGCACTTCGCCCCGGTGCGATTCGCTGCCGCGCACTGGCGGGCGCGATCAAAGGCTGACCAGCCGGTGTACGGCCGGGTGATCAACACAACTAGCGAAGCCGGGCTGTGGGGAACTCCAGGCCAAGCGAACTACGCCGCGGCCAAAGGAGGCATCGCGGCGATGACCCTTACGCTGGCGCGGGAACTCGAGCGATTCGGAGTAACGGTGAATGCGATCTCGCCACGTGCCCGAACCCGCATGACCGAGACTCTTGGGGCCGGTTTTGAGGAGCCCGCAGCGGGCGAAGGCTTCGACGACCTGCATCCGGACAACATCGCGCCGGTCGTCGGTTGGCTGGCGAGCGAGGCAGCGTCAGACGTCAGCGGCCAGGTGTTCGTGGTCACGGGCGGCCGGGTGCATCTCATAGACGGCTACCGCGACGCCTCCGGCATCACTCGCGAGGATCGATGGACGGTCGGCGATCTCATCGAGGCGCAGAGCCAGCTGTTTGGTGAGCGCCGCAGGCGAATACCCCGCTTCGGGATCGGCTTCTGAGGGACCTCGTTTGGCGATTGCGCGGCGTGCCGGGGTTACGAGCGCAGCAACTTCCCTGGCCCGGCGGCCAACCCCTCCTTGGAGGGTTGACCATCGACGCGAATCGGGACCCCGTTGACGAGCGTATGTGTCATCCCCGACGGCGAATCGGCGGTGAGCCTTTCGCCGTTGGCCGGGAAGTCGCGGATCCGGCGGAGCGAGCCCGGAGCGACGGTATCCGGATCGAACACGCAGATGTCCGCGGCCTTGCCCTCGCTGATGATCCCGCGGTCGTTCAGTCCGTAGACCGCCGCCGGTTCACCGGTCAGCTTGTGGATCGCTCGCTCAAGGGGCATCACCTGGCGTTCGCGGACCCAGTTGCCGAGAAGGTCGGTCGCGAAGCAGGCGTCGCAGAGCTGGGAAACATGCGCGCCAGAGTCGGCTAGCCCGAGCAACACGTGGTCGCGGGGAAGGAGCCAGGCGATCCCCTCGGGGTCGTCGTTCGCGAGCACCGACCAGAACCGGCTGTGGAGGGCGTCTCCAAGCGAGATGTCGAGGATCACGTCGAGAGGGGTGCATCCCCACTCCTCGGCGAGATCGACGACCTTGCGGGAGACCAGGTCCGGACGCGACTCGGATTCGGCGACCGACAGCGTCTTCCAGTTGAAGCCGAAGCCTCCGCTCTGACCGCTGAGCTCGGCCCAAGCCGACTCCCGCCATGCGGGATCCCGGTACGCAGCCATCCGCTCGTCGCGCGTACAGCCCATGAGGGCCGAGAACGAAGGCCGCATGTTCAGCGTGAACGGCTCGGCGAGATTCATCTGAAAGACCAACGGACGGCACGAAACCTGGGGCCAGACCTCGGCGCCCCCCTCCCATGCAGCGTCGTGCTCGGCGATGACCTTCTCGTGGTAGGGGTAACCCTGGACGGTTAGTAACGCCGTCCAGGTGAACGGCCGCCCGATCTCCTTCTGGAGCTCGAAGACTTCCTGGTGCTTTATGACCCCGCCAGGAAGCAGCGCCACCACGCCTCGCTTGGACGTGCGCACTGGCTGAAGAAGGGCCCGGAGCTCTTCGACGTCCGCGACCCGCGACGGAACCGGCCGTCCCTTGTCTCCGTTGTGCGTCGGCGAAGCGCTGCTGGCGAATCCCATCGCGCCGGCTTCCATGGCTTCAGCCACGGCGCGTTGCATCCGCTCGATCTCATCGTGTTTGGCGGGACGCTCGTACGCGTCGTCTCCCATCACGTAGAGCCTGACTGCCGTATGTCCGACGTAGCAGCCGTAGTTCAGCGCTGGCTTTCGCCGCTCCACCGCGTCCAGGTACTGGGGAAAGCTCTCGAAGCTGTCCCACGGAACTCCGGCTGACAGCGTGTCGAAGCTCATGTCCTCGACGTGCTGGAGCGTGCGGGCCAAGAGCGACACGCCGTCCGATCGGATCGGCGC
Source organism: Acidimicrobiales bacterium (assembly GCA_036378675.1). Lineage (NCBI taxonomy): Bacteria > Bacillati > Actinomycetota > Acidimicrobiia > Acidimicrobiales > Acidimicrobiales bacterium. The sequence continues at coordinate 109,687 of DASUWA010000010.1, read as the reverse complement.
GATCGAGAAGCCGCAGTTACCGGCGACGACGGTCGTGACGCCGTGGAAGCATGAAGGGCTCAGCCAGGGGTCCCAGAACACCTGTGCGTCGTAGTGGGTGTGAATGTCGATGAAGCCGGGAGCCACGACCTGCCCCGACGCATCCAGCTCGGTCTTGCCCTCGAGCTTTCCCCCGTCGACGGCAACGATCCGATCGCCAGCGACGGCGACGTCGGCTCTGCGGGCAGGAGCCCCCGTACCGTCGATGACCGTCCCGCCGCGAATGACGACATCAAACTCTGACACGCCTGTCATAGTAGGTTCCTAGGCCGGTGGCAGTCGACGGGAACCAGAATCCGGACGGCGAGGCAGTCGTCCTGAACCACATCGGGCACTGCGTCACGGACCTCGAGCGTGCCGGGCGCTTCTACCAGGAACTATTCGGCTTCGAGCTTGTACGGGAGCTGAAGGTCCCTGACGAGCCGTCCGATCGGCTGCTGCAGGTCGAAGCGCCCCTCGGGATGACGGCGTCGTACATGCGGAAAGGTGACTTCGTACTCGAGTTGCTGCACTTCGACCGGTCTGGCAACCCGCCTGCCCGAAAGCGACCGATGAACGAAGCCGGGCTCACCCATCTGTCCTTCAGCGTCGAAGACGTGCACGAGACGGCAACGCGGGCAACTGACCTGGGCGGGACCTTGGTCGAAGGGACGGACATCGGGGCTGCGCTCTTCGTGCGAGACCCCGATGGACAGCTCATCGAGCTGCTGCCAATGTCCTACTGGAAGTCGCTGCAGGGTTGAGTCACGAAGACGGGCTGAGTCACGAAGCAGTTCTGCGCGTCCGCAGTGGGCAGGGGCCCGGCTAAGCCCCCGGGGGCAGCGGCACCCCGAACAGCTCGGCCGCGTTCCGAAACGTCACCTTGTCGATGATCTCCTGCGGAAGATGTCCGAAGTTTGCCTTCACTCGATCCCACGTCGTTGGCCAGGTCGAGTCGGCGTGCGGGTAGTCGCTCTCCACCATGATGTGATCCGGACCGACCCTCTGGATCACCGCATCCACGCTGCTCGGGTCGTCGATCGTGCAGAACCAGAAGTTCCGGGCCAGAACCTCGCTAGGACGAAGGTCGCTCTTCCAGGCCCTGCTTTCGTTTCCAGAAGCGGAGTGGTCGAGAACGTAGTCCGCTCTGTCGGCCAGCATCGCCACCCAGCCGATGCCACCCTCGGACATCGCGATGCGGAGACGAGGGAACCGCACGCATACCCGCGACCACAACCAGTCGGTGGCCGCCACCAGACTGCTGGCCGGGAACAGAGTCGGGTACAGCTCGAACGGAGGATCGGGCGAAGGCAGCGGCGCCCATCCTGACGATCCGGTGTGCAAGCAGATGACGGTTCCGGTTTCCTCGCACGCGGAAAGGAACGGGTCCCAGTGGCGCGAGTGCAGCGACGGCAAGTCCAGCTTCGACGGTAGCTCGGCGAAGCTCACCGCCTTGAACCCTCGCTCTGCGTTCTTGCGGACCTCCTCTGCCGCTATCTCGGCATCGCGCAGCCAGGTCAGCTGGAGAGGGATTACCCGGCCGGGATATGTGCCCGCCCAGACCTCGAGATGCCAGTCGTTCCACGCCCGGACGCAGGCGAGGCCGAGTTCGGGGTCCTTGCTGTTCGAAAAGACTGCGCCGCAGAAGCCGGCGATGAGCGACGGGAAGCAAACCGACGCCCAGATGCCGCCTGCGTCCATATCCCTGACCCGCTCGTGAATGTCGTAGCAACCCGGGCGCATCTCGTCGAACCGGGCGGGCTCCATGCTCCATTCGTCCCGCGGGCGCCCGACCACGGCGTTGAGTCCCACGTTGGCGTACAAGTTGCCCTCGTAGTCCCACGCCTGCCGGCCGTCTTCGAACTCAACGATCCGCGGCGCCCGGTCGGCGAGGCTGGAGGGCATCCGACCTTCGAAGAGGACGGGTGGTTCGATGAGGTGGTCGTCTACCGAGATGATGGTCGGGCCAGCCATTTGCGTCACCAGCAACGATCGTAGACCGGCGCCGCCCAGACTGTGACACGCACGTCATAGACGGGCGGCTGTCGTTAGAGTCGGGCCGTGAACGACGAGGGGTCGGAGGCGAGCCCCACTATCGCCGGCTACGTGACCGCGCGGAGCGCGGACCCGGGGCCCGGCTTGATCTTCGAGGACACGACTTGGAGCTGGTCGGAGGTCGTCGCCGAATCACGGCGCCGCGCGGCAGCGCTCTCCGAGTTAAGGCGCCCCGGCCCATTTCACGTGGGGGTTCTCCTAGAGAACGTTCCCGAGTACGTCTTCGTTCTCTTCGGTGCAGCGCTCAGCGGCGCGACCGTCGTTGGGATCAACTCGACCAGGCGGGGAGCGGAGCTCGCACGCGATGTCTCGCACACCGACTGCCAGTTCGTCCTCACCGACGAGGCAGGAGGCGTTCTCCTCGATGACCTAGACCTGGGGGCGGCGAGCGGGCGGGTCATCGACGTCGAGTCGGAGCCATACCGCCGATTGCTGGACGGGCAGCCCGCGCAGCGTGATCGGCAGCCGGATCCTCAGGAGCTCTATCTGCTCCTGTTCACCGCCGGTTCGACCGGCGCGCCGAAAGCGGTGCGCATGTCGCAAGGTCGAGCGGCCCGCACCTCCGCGGACTCCGCGATCGCGTTCGGGCCTGCAGACGTTCTCTACTGCTCCATGCCGCTGTTCCACGGCAACGCGCTGCTTGCGAACCTGTTCCCGGCCCTCATAACCGGCGCGTCGGTCGTGCTGCGCCGGAGGTTCTCGGCGTCGTCGTTCGGACCGGATATCCGTCGCCACGGCTGCACCTACTTCAACTACGTCGGGCGCGCGCTGTCCTACATCGTCGCGGTTCCGGAAACACCCGAAGACGGCGACAACCAACTGAAGTGGGCGCTCGGGTCGGAGGCCTCGCCGCAGAACATCGCCGAGTTCACCAGGCGCTTCAACTGCCCCGTGTTCGAAGGGTACGGGTCGAGCGAGAACGCGGTGGTGATATCGCCGGTGGGTGGGATGCCGCCAGGAGCGATGGGCAAACCCAAAGGGGGAATGGATGTCACCGTCGTAGACCCGGCCACCGGGCGAGAATGCTCCCCCGCCAGGTTCGACGTGCACGGCCGGCTGACGAATCCTGAGCAGGCCGTCGGGGAGATCGTGGGGCGCAACACCGCCGACCGTTTTGAGGGCTACTACAACAACCCCGAAGCCGAAGCGCAACGTATTCGCGGCGGCTGGTACTGGACTGGTGACCTCGGGTATCGCGACGCCGAGGATTTTTTCTACTTCGCGGGGCGTAGTGCGGACTGGTTGAGAGTGGACGGGGAGAACTTCTCCGCGGGCGGGGTGGAGAGGATTCTGAACCGGTTTCCGTCTGCGTCCGGGGTGGCGGTGTACGGCGTCCCGGACCCAGTCAGCGGCGATCAGGTGATGGCCGCTCTCGAGATCCCCGCGGGTCAAGCGTTCGACCCCGCCGACTTCGCCGACTTCCTTGCGGGTCAACCGGACCTCGGCACGAAGTGGGCGCCTCGTTTCGTCAGGATCGTCGCTGAGCTTCCGGTCACTGGCGCGCGCAAGCTTGACAAGGCACCACTCCGTAGGGCTGCATGGATCGCAACCGACCCGGTCTGGTGGAGGCCGGACCCGGCGCTGGTCTACCGCCCTTTCACACAAGCAGACGAGGACGCTCTATGTGAGCGGTTTCGGTCCAACGGCCGCAGGGGCTTCTGGCCGCGACCGGACGCCTAGTCGCCGGCACGCCGGCGGACACCGCCAAAGAGCCCGACATGCAGGATCGTGGCGAGGTTGTCGATCAGGGATTCCCGATCGACCGGGACCATTCTGGCCACCGCGTAGAAACTCACCCGCTCGACCATGGAAACCATCGCGAAGGCGGCGATATCCGGGTCGGGTACAGCCGCGCGGTCGGACTCCTGGACTCGCAAGACGAGCTGGTCGATGAACCTGCGCAGCACACGTGCTCCTGTCCTCGCCATCTCCACGTTTTGTGCGTTTGCCTCTGTCCAGGCGCGGATCACCGGGTGGTAGTGCTCGTAGATTCCGTAGAAGCGGTCGAGCCATGATCTGAGTTCGTCGTATCCCGCCTTCGAAGGCTTGATGGGCGGCAGCGACTCGGCGAGTTCACGCATCGCCGCGGTGACGTCGTCGACGAGCGCGAGGAACAGGTCCTGCTTGTTGCGGAAGTAGAGGTAGAAGGTTCCGTGCGATGTCTTCGCGACCTTGACGATGTCGTCTACGCGTGCGGCGTGGTATCCCCGCTCGTCGAACACGACGATCGCGGCTTCGAGGAGCTTCCTGAGGGTTTCCTTGCCTTGCTTTCGGAGCTGGCGGTTCTGCGCGGGTGCGCCACCGGAAGTGGTGGTTGGGCGCTGTTCGGGGGACTTGCCGGGGGCGGTGATCGTGGGAAGCTACCTTGCGACCTGCTCTGCGAGCATCTTCTCGGCCAGTGTGGTCAGTGCGCGTCGATCGACCTTCTGGCTGACCAGCCAGGGCACCTGCTCGTCTTCGATTACGAGGAAATGCGCAGGGACCTTATACGACGACAGCTCTTCCCTCAGCCGCTGGCGCAGCGCGTCGGGTTCGGGTGGCGCCGGCGACTCACCATCGGTTCCAGTCCGCCAAGGCACGACGAGGGCCACCACTTCCTGGCCTTTGATCTCGTGGGGAACCCCGACAACGAAGGCGAGCTTCACATCGTCGTATGCACCAAGGCACCGTTCGACTTCCGCGGGTGCCACGTTGGAGCCTGCGGTCTTGATCAGGTCGGTCTGCCGGCCCGTGAAGAAGAACCATCCGTCGCGGAAGTAGCCGCGGTCTCCGGTGTGGTACCAACCCTCGCTGTCGAATACTTCGGACCGCTCCTGCTTGTACAGGCCGAGCATCATGCTGTACCCGCGGACCAGGACCTCACCCTCATGGCCGTCCGGCGCGTCTTCGCCGGTTTCCGGATCGATGATTCGGTGCTCGGTCCCCGGAACTTCGTGGCCGAACGCACCGCGGTACTGCTCAGGGACCCCAGCAACTTCCTCGTTCACGTTCCAGAAGGTGTGAGGCCCACAGGTCTCCGACATACCCAGGGAGCTGATCGCAAGCGTCGGGTCGGCGGGCCTTCGATCGGGGGGCACCGCCTCGTAGAACGACACACCGCTCCGAAGCGAACTCAAATCCGTCGCAGGAAAGTCGGGGTGCTCCCTCAGGCTTTTGGCAACCGCCGGCCAAGCGGAGATGTTGGTCACCTTCTCCGTCGCGAACATCCGGAGGGCCGCGCCAGGCTCGAACACTTCCTGGGTCAGGAAGCAACCACCGGCGACCATCGCCCGTAGCATGCTGAACGAGAACCCGCCCACCCAGCACAGGGGCATCGGTGTCCAGATGCGCGATTCCGGATCGATGCCCGACAAAGAAGCGAGGTTGTGGGCGTGGCGGATCACACCTCCATGGCTGTGCACCACGCCTTTCGGCTCGCCGGTCGAACCCGATGTGTAGGTCACGAGGAGAACGTCTCCGGGGGCGACATCGTCTTCCAGCCCGTCGACCACGCCGATGAGGGTTTGATCGACGTCTTGACTCAGGGATTCGCCGACCCCACCGTCGGCCCACTCGCGATCGGATGACTCCCATAAGAGCACGCGCCTCAGCTGCGGCAGGCTCGGAAGGGCAAGCGAATCGGACCGCTGCTCGGAGATCTCGGGTGCGATCGATTCCAACCTCGACAGATAGTCGTGCTGGAGGAACTGTCCGACTCCGAGCAAGTACTGGACGTCGGCGTGACGCAGGAACTTGGCCAGTTCGGGCGTCTTGTAGAAGGTGTTGACCGGTATGGCGACGGCCCCGATGCGTGTCGTGGCCGCCCAGGACACCACCCAGTCGGCGCCGTTGGGGAACAGTAGGCCGACCCGGCTGCCCTTCTCGATCCCCATTCGGACGAGGTGCGCCGCCAGGCGGCGCGACATCTCGTCGAGCTCTGAGTAACTCAGCCTCGAGTCCGGCGTGATGACGCAGTCGTTCGCACCAAATCGGTCGCGGCCGGAACGGAGCAGCTCGGGAACGGTCGGCGTGTATTCAGGGAACGAGGGCTCCGCCGGCATGGCGGTGGTCGCGATATGTCGCACGGCTAGAGGCGTCTCTCTGCCGGGTCGACGCGCTCCAATCGAATGAGTGCGTCGCGTTGGTGGGTTTCTGCCATCCATCCCTCACTCGACCGTCGCTCGACTGGTCAGTCGCCGGCCCGCTACATTCGGTTCCACTGTATATGACACGCGCGTCAGGTTTCGCCGTTGAGTGATCTGTTGACCGACCAGCTGAGAATGATGGCCGAGCACTTCCCGGGCGAGATCGCTCACGTGGACCTGGGGCGTGACCGTGCTCTCTTTTTCTCCGAGTGGGACGGCGAATCGGACCGAATCGCCTCTGCGTTGATCGATGCCGGTGTCGCCAAGGGCGACAGGGTGGCGATCTACCTCCCCATGGAAGACTGCCTGGAGTGGATCGTCGCCTACTCGGGGATCCACAAGTCAGGGGCGGTCGCAGTCCCCACCAACACCCGGCTCGCCCGTCGAGAACTCGAGTACGTGCTCGACCACTCCGGCGCAGTCGCTGCCTTCGTCGGCGCGGCTACCCAGTCCGCATTCGATCAGGTCAGATCCTCGCTGCGATCGCTGCGGTGGACCGCGACGACCGGTGAAGCATCGGGAGACCACCACGGATGGGCCGACGTTGGGCGGAGAGGTGACCCGATCCAGGTGCCACTCGACCCGACAGACATGGCTGACATCATCTACACGTCCGGGACTACGGGGCGCCCGAAGGGCGTCGTGGTGAGGCACAGCAACGCCTCGATGATGCCCAACATGCTGCCCAACTGGACCGGTGACGGCTGGCTTCACTCGTCGCCGTTGTTCACTTTCGCCGGGATCTCGTCGCTCTACAACCCGATGAAGCTCGGCATGACCAGTCTCTACCAGCCGCGCTTCGACGCCGGCCAGTGGCTCGACATCGTCGAGCACCGGCGGCCGTCAGCCGTGTTCCTCGTACCCGCGATGGCGCACCTGCTGCTCGCACACCCGCGCTTCGAGGCAGCCGATCTGTCGAGCCTGAAGATGGTGAGCCTCGGGAGCGCCCCCCTGGCCCCGGAGACCTTCCGCCGGCTTCGAGACCGCCTTCCCGGCGCTTGGGTTTCGAACAACTGGGGCATGACCGAAGCCGGATCCGCGTACTGCGTCCTGCCCCCGGAGGAGGCGGAGCGGAGGGTCGGCTCGGTGGGCAGACCGGTCCCGCCCATGACCGTGAAGATCATCGGGGAGGAGGGCGAGGAGCTACCCGCCGGCGAGGTCGGAGAGCTGCTCGTCTCCAACCCGGGCAAGGAACGCGAGTACTTCAACGACACGGAGGCCACCAGGGACGCGTGGCGGGACGGGTGGCTGCACACCGGCGATCTCGCCCGCCTGGACGAGGACGGCTATCTGTACATCGTCGGGAGAGCGAAGGACGTCATCATCCGCGGCGGGAACAACGTCCATGCCTCCGACGTGGAGTCGGTTCTTCTCGAGTATCCCGGGGTTCGTGAGGCCGCGGTCGCAGGCATACCCCATGCGGTTCTCGGGGAAGACGTAGCCGCGTGGATCGTGACGGTGGAAGGCGCGGACGTGGACACGGAGAAGGTGCGCGCTTTTCTGTCCGAGCGGTTGAGCGACTACAAGATCCCTCGCCAGATCTCCTTCGTCGACGAGCTCCCGCGCAACGCCACCGGAAAAGTGGTTAAGCGCGCGCTGGTTGAGCAGCGTCAAGAATGAGGCTTGCCAGGCGCTGACGGTTCCAGGCTTGCGAACCGAACAGCACGTCGTTCTGCTTCACCCGCCGGAAGAGCAGATGGCAGTCGACATCCCAGGTGAACCCGACCCCGCCGTGGACCTGGATGTTTTCGGCGGTGACCATCACTGCGGCCTCTGATACGAACGATTTGCACGCCGCCGCAGCAGAGGCGCGAACCGGGTCGTCGACCTGACTGGCCCACGCGGCCCAGTGGGTGCCGACCCGGGCGAGCTCCAACTGGTGGAGCATGTCGACGATCTTGTGCTTGATTGCCTGGAACGTCGCGATGGGCCGGTCGAATTGCACCCGTTGCTTCGAGTACTCGATCGCCATGCGGAGGGCCTGCTCGCCGGCCCCTACCGTCTCCGCGCAGAGGGCGATCGCGATGTCGTCGCCAATCCTCTCCAGAAGGGCGGTCTGATCGCCCGGCGGTCCGATGCGCCTCGCTCGACGACCGTCAAGGGTGACCCGGGCGACCTTGCGAGTCACGTCGAGTGCCGGGACGAGTTCGCCCGCGGGCCGGTCGAGTGCGAACGAGGCGAGCTTCCCGTCGGGTTCGCGCGCGACTACGACCGCGACGTCCGCGGTGTGGCCGTCTACAACGACGGGTTTCGAACCGTGAAGCTCCCATTCGCCGTCGCTCGACGTCGCGGTCGTGGTAATCGAGTCGAGGGGCGAGCCGCTCTGTCCCTCTTCGATTGCGACGGTGCCCTTGATCGTTCCGGCCGCCAGGCTGCGCTGTAAGCCGGCGTCGCGCAAGTGGATCGCAGCCAGCGTTGCCGCGACCGACGACGAGAAGAACGGTCCCGCAAGCGGCAGCTTGCCCATCTCCTCCTGCAGGACCACGAGGTCGATCAGTCCCAGTCCGGCACCGCCGAACTCTTCCGGCACCAGCATCCCCGTCCAGCCCAGTGAGGCGATCTCGGACCACCACTCGTCGGTGAATCCTCGTTCGTCATCGATCATCCGCCGGGTGTATCCGGCGTCTGAAGGCCTGGTCAGAAAAGAACGGACCGTCTCGCGCAGCGCTTCCTGCTCCGGGCTGAAGGTGAAATCCACGGACGTGATCGTACAAACCCTGACACGCGTGTCACATCCCGGACGGCAGCGCGTTACCTTTGTCCGCGTGGACTTCTCCTACGAACGGGAGGACGAGGAGTTCCGGGCCGAGCTTCGTGCCTGGCTCGACGCCAACCTTCCGGACTTTCGCGACCAGGGCGAGATCGGGCCCGCCCAATCGGACACCACCAAGCGGACGATGCAGCGCCGCCAGGCCTGGCAACGCCGGCTCAACGAGGGCAAGTGGGCGGCCATCAACTGGCCGAGAGAGTGGGGCGGCCGCGAAGCGACGATCATGCAGAACGTCATCTACTCGCAGGAGATGGCCGCCGCGAAGGCCCCCGGCATCTACAACGCCAACGGCATCTGGCAGATCGGCCCGATGATCATCCGCTGGGGCACCGAAGAGCAGAAGCAGATGTGGTTGCCCGGAATCATCAACGCGGACGTTCACTGGTGCCAGGGTTTCACCGAGCCCGAAGCCGGGAGCGACCTCGCCAACCTTCGCACCAAAGCGGTTCGCGACGGCGACGTCTATGTGCTGAATGGCCAGAAGATCTGGATCTCGACTGCGCACCTGGCCAAGTGGGGCCTGTTCCTGGTCCGCACCGACTCCACGGCCATCGAGCGGGGTGCGAAGCACGAGGGAATCACCGCGCTGATCGTCGACATGGAGCTGCCGGGAATCGAATGCAGGCCGATACGCGACGTCACGGGGGAGTGCCTCTTCAACGAGGTCTTCTTCACCGACGCGCAGATCCCGGTCGAGTACCGGCTCGGGGACGAGGGCAACGGTTGGGGTGTCGCGATGGGGACTCTCGGCCACGAACGGGTGGGAACGTCCGGCCTGTCGATCGGGCTCAAGCAGGAGCTGGAGGACATGATCGAGGCCGCACGCAAGCACAACCCGGCGGCTTTGAGCGATCCCGACATCAGGGAGCGGATTGCCCGCATGTGGACACACATCGAGTTCACCCGATTGCTGAACGTGCGTGCTTTGTCGAAGGTTCTCAAGGGTGAAAAGAACTGGCCGGAGGTGCCGTTAGCGAAGCTTCAATGGAGCTTTCTCTCACAGAGCCTGGCCGAGCTCTACATCGACATCCTCGGACCGATAGGAATCCTTGAAAAAGGTGGAGCCGACGCGGTGAACGGCGGTCACGCCGCACACAATTATCCGTGGCAGAGGTATACGTCGATCGGTGCCGGCGCGACGGAAGTGCAGAAGAACATCATCGCCGACAAGGCCATCCAGCTACCGCGCAGGTAGGGGCCGACATGCGAGTTGAAGGTGCGAGGGTTCTGGTTACGGGTGCGAGCTCCGGGATCGGCGCGGCAACTGCCCGGTTGATGGCAAGCATGGGAGCGACCGTCGGGCTCGTGGGCCGCCGGTCGGCGCTCCTGCAGTCCGTTCTCGACGGTTGCAAGAAGGACTCCCCGGCGAGCCGGATGTGGGTCGCCGATCTTGGCGACCTGGACCTTGCCGAACGATTGGTCGACGAGGCCTGGGACGAGTTCGGGGGTCTCGAGGTGCTCGTGAACAACGCGGCGATCCCGAAACGCCGTGCTGTAACCGAGCTGACCACCGACGAAGTCGAGCTCACCCTTCGGGTCAACTTCCTTTCGCCCGCCCGCATGACTCTGCGCCTGCTACCCCGCCTGCTCGAAGGCCCCGGAGGGGTGATCGTGAACGTCGCCAGCACGGGCGGAAGGCTCGGCATCCCCCACGAAGCCGCGTACTGCGCCAGCAAGTTCGCGCTGACGGGTTGGAGCGAGTCGATGGCTATCGACCTCGCGGGCACCAACGTGGCGGTGCGCTTGATCCAGCCAGGCCCGATCGACACCGACATCTGGGACCGGCCCGGAGAGGACCCGGCGTTGTTCGAGATTCCCAAGGTTCCGCCGCTCGTCGTTGCGGAGGGCATCGTCGCGGCGATCGAAGGTGACCGGTTCGAGCACTACCTCCCGGACATGAAGGAGATAGTCACCGGCAAGGACGCAGACATCGACTCCTACATTTCGGGAATCGCGTCAGTGATCCCGGCAAGGGGCACCGTTGTGCCTGGAGGATCGGAGGACACATGAAGGCACTCTTGTGGGGCGTTGACGCAGAGCCCTGGGACCCGCCGGCAGAGGCCGCTTCGAACAGGCTGCTCGGAAATCTTGCCGTCACCCCGATGCGGCTCATGGAGGTGAACGACACCAAGCCGCTCAGGCCCGACTGGGTCGTGACCCGTCCTTTGCTGGTCGGGATCTGCGGCTCTGACTCGAAGATGGCGTTGCTCGACTTCGGCGACGAGGACACCGACAACGCCATGGCCGGCCTCTGCTCCTTCCCACAAGTAATGGGCCACGAGGTGGTGGCCGAGGTCGTCGAGCTCGGACCTTCAGCTACCGGCGTGGAAGTCGGTCAGCGGGTCGTGTTGAACCCGTGGCTCTCCTGCGTGCCGCGCGGAATCTCTCCGCTGTGCGCGTCGTGCGAAGTAGGCGACTACAGCCTCTGTTACAACTTCACCGCCGGCGACATCGCAGTAGGTATCCATATCGGATTGTCGAGCGACGCGACCGGAGGGTACGCGGAGCTGATGCCGGCTCACCCGACCATGCTGTTCCCGGTACCCGACGCGGTGCGCGACGAGCAGGCGGTGCTGGCAGATCCGTTTTCCGTTTCGCTGCACGCGGTTACCCGTCACGCGCCGCCAGCGGGGGGCCGGGCGCTCGTGTACGGGGCGGGCGCTTTGGGAACGGCGGCCCTCGGAGTGCTTCGAGCCCTGTACCCCGACGTCGAGGTTGCGGTGATCGCGCGTTTCGACGCTCAGGCTTCGCTGGCTCGGAAGCTGGGAGCGTCGGTGGTGCTGCCTCCGGACGACCGGATGCAGATCATCGAGGAGCTCGCCGCGTGGTCCGGCGGGAAGCTGGTCGGCGGCACCACCGGGCTTCCCATGTGCCATCCCGGCGGGATCGACGTCGTTTACGACACCATCGGTAAACCTGAAACACTGGAAGTGGGCGTTAGACTGCTGCGAGCGCGTGGGACTCTGGTTAAGTCCGGTTTTCATGCGCCGGGTCGCTGGGAGTGGAGCCCCTTGTACTTCAAGGAGCTCAACTGGGTCGGTTCGAACGCCTTCGGTGTTGAGGAGGTCGAAGGCGTTCGCCGGCACGCCATCGAGCACTACCTCGAACTTGTTCAAGAGGGGCGGGTCGACATCACCCCGATGCTCACGCATACGTTCCGGCTTTCCGAGTGGCGGGACGCCTTCGCGGCGCTCGCAGACCAGGCGTCGAGCGGGGCGATCAAGGTCGCCTTCGACCACCGGTAGTTGCCTGGTGGTCGGGCGCGGTTACGCCGCCCCGGGGACTCACTGGGCGTGAAATGTGCGTTCGGGAGTGGATTCAGGCAATCGATGGCACGAATCCACTCCCAAACCGAGATTCACCCGCCCAAACGTGAGCAACCTTAGGAAGCTCGCCTAGGCCCACGCCTACCCGAGGCGCTCGATGACCGTGCAGTTGGCCTGCCCGCCGCCCTCGCACATCGTCTGCAGCCCGTAACGCCCTCCGGTCGCCTCGAGGTGGTTGAGCAGAGTGGCGGTCATGCGTACCCCGCTCGCGCCGAGTGGGTGACCTATCGCGATCGCGCCGCCGCGAGGGTTGAGCAACTCCGGATCGGGTGAGAACTCTCGCGCCCACCGTAGAACGATCGCGGCGAACGCCTCGTTGCATTCGATGGCGTCGAAGTCGGCGATCTTCATCCCGGAACGGTCGAGGAGCCGGCGGGTCACCCGGTTGGGAGCAGACAACACGAGGACCGGATCTTCTGCCCCGACCGCGAAATGGATCAGCCGGGCGCGGATCGGCAGCCCGAGCCGCTCCGCGGTGGACCGGTCTGCGATGAGAGCGGCCGCCGCTCCATCGGTCATCTGCGAAGAGTTGCCGGCGGTGATCCCCGGCGCGGTCTCCGGTTCCCACGACTGCGCCGGCGGAAGCGCCGCGAGCGCCTCCATCGTCGAGTTGGGACGGATCCCCTCGTCCGATTCGAGCACCGCGTCGGTCAGCTCGCCCGACTCGGGATCCTTGATCGGGACGGGGAGGATCTCCTTCGCGAAGTGGCCGCTTTGGGTTGACTCCGCCGCGCGACGGTGGCTTTCCAGCGCGTAGGCGTCCATCTCCTCGCGGGTGATCCCCTCCTGATCGGCAAGAACCTGCGCGACCCGGAACTGCGCCCACAGCTGGTTGTCGATCTCGCTCATGAAGGCCGGCGAGAACGGACCGGTTCCGCCGCGCGCGTTCGAAGCCATCGGCACCCGGGACATCGACTCGACGCCGCACGCGATGGCCAGGTCGTACATGCCCGACATCACGCTGGCCGCCACGAAGTGGAGCGCTTGCTGCGAAGAGCCGCACTGCCGGTCAACGCTCGTGGCGGAGAGCGTCCACGGAAGTCCGCCGGCGATGACCGCGTTCCTGCCGACGTTGCAGCCCTGTTCTCCCGACTGCGTGACGCAACCGCAGACGACGTCGTCCAGGAGCTCAGGGTCGACCCCATTTCGGTAGACCAGGTGGCGCAGCGTGAACCCGAGGAGATCGGTCGGATGCCATCCCGCCAGGGCACCGTTGCGCTTGCCGAACGCGGTTCGCGTCAAGTCGACGATCACTGCCTCACGCACGGCCACCACGGGACTCCTTCCTGTCGATCATCCTGTTGACCCCGTCGCCGCCGGCGTCCAGGCGCACTTCGGCACCAACCCACTCGTCCTTCTCCATGTCGGTCAGTACCGCCTGGTCCTCGATCCGAGCGTAGGCCCGCTTGCCGTCGGGCAGATCGCAGACGGCCAGACCCCACTCGGGTTCACCGCTCTTTGAATGGACCACCGAGTAGGCGGCGACCGTCGCGTCGCCAGCGTAAACGTCCTGAATCGCCCTGCCCGCACCGGGTACCACCACCTGACTCGCTCCACCCTCACCAGCAGCGAGAGCAGCTACCACGTTCTCGTCGGGCGGCGCCGATCGATAGACGCCGAACGCGTGCTTGGTCATGTGCATTCCGACACCGCTGACCATCCCGTAGGCGCCAGGCGTGTCGCGAAGCTTCTCGACCATCGCGGCGGTGCTGTGAAGCATGTAGCCGCTTCCCGGACCGCCGGCGAAGGGGAGGCCACCGGTAACCGTCAAGCCGCGCGAATCGTCGGGCTGGAGACCGAGAACGTCGCACGCGAAGTTCAGCGAGCTCCCGAAACAGCTGTACAGGTCGAAGAACGAGATGTCGTCGACACCGATCCCGGCCGACGACAGCGCTGACGCGGAAGCGGAACTCATCGCCGGTGAGGCCCACATCGGCTCGTGTTCGGCGACGTAGACGGGATCGAGCGCGTAACCGGTCCCGTGCAGGTACACGCGCCGGTCGGAGCCGATCCCGAGGCTGTCGGCCGCCTCGTCGCTGGCAATGACGACCGCCGCGGCCATGTCGACATCCATCACCGACACCATGGTCTTGGTGTAGGGGTAGCCGACCATCCGGTTCGACGGGGTGGGCTCGATCAGCTCGCCGGCGCTGCGCCGGGAAGGGAACCACGCATGCGGATTCGATGCCGCGACATCGCTCAGCCGTGCGAGGAGGTCGCCCAGAGCGCGCCTGTAGCCATCGGGATCCACGCCCAGATGCGCCCGGCGGGCGACGTCGAACACCGCGAAAGTCAGCCACGCCTGGAAGACGGAATGGGCGATCTCCGCCGGGTGAAACGGCTCCTCGAAGGGGAACGGTTTCTTCTCCGGGTCGCGGTGGGACCACGCGAGCCTCTCGCCGGCCTTCTTCGCCCTGCGGACCGTGTCGAGCGCCTCGCCGCTTACCACTACCGCCACGTCCAAGTCGCCGGCGGCGATGGCAGCGGCAGCTCGAGCCACGAGCAGATGCGGTGTCGTCCCTCCTATGCCGGAATAGACCTGGCGGGCCGGCGAGATGCCGAGGGCCGACGCCAACCGGCCGGCGGGGTCGTCATACGGCCAGCTCTGGCAGTACAGGACGTCCAGGCTGCCAACACGCCCCAGCACAGCGCGGGGAGACGCTCCGGTATCGTCGGCCGCAGCCTCAGCGACTTCCTGCCACATCAACAGGGGCTCCGGGGCGGGGTCCGGTCCAGGGTGCCATGTCCTTTGCGCAGCGCCGATGATGCACGGCGCGGTGCGAGATCCGTTACTGGGTGACCCGCCGCTCAACGGCCTTTCCATTCCGGTGCCCGCTTCTCGGCGAACGCGGCCGGGCCCTCTTTGGCGTCATCGCTGGAGAACACCTTCGTTGCCAGCTCGCTCTCGATCTTGTACGCCTCGTGCATGTCGACACCGAGCCCGCGAAGCACGCTCTCCTTGGTCGCCTGGACGGCGAGCGGGGCGTTGGCGGTGATCCGCGACGCCCAATCCCGTGCCCGATCCATCAATTCTTCTGGAGCGACGATCTCGTTGACCAGACCGAGCTCCAAGGCTCTCTCCGCTGGAAATGCCTCGGCGGTGAGCAGGAATTCCATCGCGGCCGGATAGTTGAGCTGACGGGGGAGCCTGACCGTGGTGCCACCGCCGGCGAACAGTCCCCTCTTCGGTTCCATGACACCGAACTTCGCACGCGGAGTGGCAACTCGTATGTCCACGCCTCCGAGCATTTCCATGCCGCCCGCGACGCAAGGTCCGTCGACCGCAGCGATGATCGGCTTGTAGATGGTGAGGCTTCTGAGCACGGCGTCGGTCCCGTCTCTGAGCTGGCAGCCGTCCAACTCGGTGACCTCTCCCTTGGCAATCTGCTTTTGCAAGGCGGTGATCTGCGGGATGTAAGTCTTCAGGTCGGCCCCGGTCATGAAGTTGCCCTCCACGCCGGTGATGATCGCAATCCAGGCGTCTTCGTCGTCACGAAAACGCCGCCACGCGTTCGCCAGGTCACGGAAGTGGTACAGGTCCAGCGAGTTGCGAGCCTCGGGCCGGTCGATGGTTATGACGACAACGTGGTCGCCTCCGAGCTCGTAGTGAATCGGCACGTCTAGAGCGGGTTCTGGCGGAGATACCCGTAGATGCCGGCGAAGCCCTCGTTCACCTGCTCGGGGAGGTGTTGAACCTGCCCGAGGACCGTGGCGCCAAACACAATGTGAGCGCTTCGCTCGACGAGCGCGGTGATGTGCAGGACCGTCGACGGCTTGGGGCCCACCGCGACCATGCCGTGATTCGCGATCAGCGCGGCGCCGCGCCCTTCGAGAGCTTTCACCGCCTGCTCGCCGACATCCGGGGTCCCGCTGGCGGCGTAGTCGGTGCAGCGCACGTCTCCACCGACGAAGATCGCAAACTCGTCGATGCACGCGGGTATCGACGTGTGGGTGATCGCGAACATCGTGGCGTGAACCGGGTGCGAGTGGATCACCGATCCGACGTCGTCGAAGGCCCGGTAGCAGGCCAGGTGGAGAAGCTTCTCGGAAGACGGTGACCGGCCTTCCTTCGCCGACAAGGTCTTACCGTCCGGGTCGATCACCACGAGGTCGTCGAGCTGCATGTCCTCGTAGTCGACCGATGACGGAGTGATCACGATGCTTCCGTCGGCCTGGCGAGCGGAGATGTTCCCGGCCGTTCCCTCGACGAGGCCCTTGCGTAGCATGTCCTTCGCTGCGGCGAGCACCGCCTCCGGGGCGTTTTCGACGTGCCTCACGAGTACACCTCCGGGTTGGCGAGGTTCAGGGGTTGTTGCCCCTCCAAAAGGCGGGCCAGGTCGTCGGCGACCATCGACGCTTGTCGCGACTCGGTGTCCCAGGTCGCGCCGCCGATGTGCGGGGTCAACAGGACGTTGTCCATGCCGATCAAGGGGTGGTCTTCGGGGAGATGCTCTCCGACGAAATGATCCAAAGCTGCACCCGCCAGCGGACCCGAGCGGAGCGCGGCGACCAGCGCGTCGGTGTCGTGAAGCTGAGCCCGTGCCGTGTTCACGTACAGAGATCCCGGGCGCATTGCTGCAAACTGGTCCGCACCGATCATGCCGGTGGTTTCCGGCGTGACGGGGGCGTGCATGGAGATGAGGTCGGACCGCTCCAATAGCTCGTCCAACGAGAGCTTGGCCTCGTCGCTGTACGGATCGTGGGCGACGACTGTCATCCCCAAACCTTCGAGCCGCCAGCGCAGTGCCCGCCCAACCGCCCCGAGCCCCACCAACCCGGCGGTCCGGCCGGACAGCTCCCATGCACGGAATCGCTGGTACGGGATCTTCCCGTCGCGGTAAACGGCGCCCGCTCGCACATCGGCGTCTGCGGCGCGAATGTGGCGATTCAGTGCAAACACGAGGGCGACCGCGAGCTCGGCGACCGCATCGGCATTGCGCCCGGGGCATCGCAGGACGGGAACGCCGGCCTTCGTCGCGGCGCCCAGGTCAACGTTGACCGGATCGGCTCGGGTGGCCGCGACGACTCGTAGCGGCAGTTCCAGTACTTCCGGGCCGATCATGTCGGCCTCGACGATCAGAACGTCGGCGCGTTCGCGTTCGGCGCGCTCCCTGAGTTGAACCGATGAGTAGATCCTGAGCGGGTTCTGATCGATCCAGGGGTCGTACACGACGTCGGCGAGATCCCGAAGCAACGAAAGGCCGGGTCCCTGAAGCGGAGCGGTTATCAGGGCGCGGGGCCGGTCTGTTTCGTCCACGGCACCATCCTGTCGTACTCTGACGCTCGTGTCATATTCGGGGGATCCATTGCCTCAGGTGACCGTTGGCATCGACATCGGCACGACGTCGGTCAAAGCCGTGGCCGTCGACGACAAAGGGACTGTCCTCGCGCGGTCGCGCGTCCCGCACCGCATCATCGTGCCGTCCGAAGGTCGGATGGAGCACGACGCCAGGCGGGCATGGATAAGCGGACCGGTAAAGGCGTTGAAGATGCTGGGGGCGATAGACGCCAAGGGTGTTGCGGTATCCGCGATGGTCCCGTCGATGACGGCCGTCGACCGGCGCGGCCGCCCGGTGACGCCCGGGTTGCTGTACGGCGACGAGCGCGGCCGTATCAACGCCGGATCGCACCAAGGCACGGAGGGCGACGGACCGGAGGGGACCGGGGAGATCGTCGGTTTTCTCCGCTGGACGGTTGAGCAGGCGCCGGGAGCGCACGGTTACTGGCCGGCTCAAGCGGTCGCCAACAAATCACTGGGAGGCTCGCCGGCCGTTGACTACGGCGTTGCGTTCACTTCGCTGCCACTGTTTCGCGACCACGGTTGGGACGAAGAGATCTGCGATCAGTTCGGCGTGAGAGCGGACCAGTTGGCGGTGCTGGAATTTCCGGGTGCCCAGGTCGGCAAGCTGTTCGGAGACGGCCCCGCGCTCGCCGCCGGGACGGTCGACGTGTGGTGCGAGCAGCTGGTGGCCGGTGCGGACGACCCCGGCGACGTGCACGTGGTGTGCGGCACGACGCTCATCATTTGGGCGATGAGCACTGAGCCCGTGTCGGCCCCGGGGCTTTGGAGTGTCCCCGGCGCGAAGGGACTCCACATGGTGGGCGGTGCCAGCAACGCCGGCGGTCTTTTTCTCGACTGGGCCAACCGGATGATCGGACGGGACTCAACCGGAGACCGTGTGGATCCGGCAAACGTCCCGGTGTGGGCGCCTTACCCGCGCGGCGAGAGAACCCCGTACCACGACCCGGCGATGAGAGCCTCGCTGCACGGGTTGAACCTGACCCACGGACCGGCTGCGCTGCACCGGGCGGGGTGGGAGGCGTCGGCGTTCGTCGTGCGACACCACCTGGAGCTCGCCGGTGTGAAAGCGCGGCGCCTCGTGGTCACCGGCGGCGGGACGAAGGTCGACGGGTGGATGCGCGCCCTCGCCGACGTGACCGCGCTGCCGGTTCACGTGGCGGCCGACCCAGAAGGAGCAGCGCGGGGCGCGGCGTTTCTCGCAAGGGTCGCGGCAGGACTCGAGTCGGACGTGAACGACGCAGCTCGTTGGGCGCGCACCGGCCACATCGTCGAGCCGGACGAGCTGTGGGTCCGCGGGGCCGACGAGCGCTACGCCCTGTTTCTCGACCGATCCGGTTCGGCGGCGGCAGGCTAGGGAGGCCTCATGGGACTCGGCATAACCGAGGAGCACGTACAGCTGGGCGAGTCCGTCCGGCGATTTCTGGGGCAACGCTGCCCGCGCGACATCGCGCGCGCGGGCATCGAGGCACCGACAGAGGAGCTGCCCTCGTTCTGGAAGGAGACCGCCGATCTCGGCTGGCTCGGCTTGCACCTTTCCGAATCGTTCGGGGGGCAGGGCTACGGCATCCAGGAGTTGGCGATATTCGTCGAGGAGCTGGCGCGCGCATGCGCCCCGGGCCCCTTCTTGCCGACGGTCGCCGCATCGGCGGCGATCGCCGCGTGGGGCGAACCGGCGCTGCAACAGGCCGTGCTCCCGGCATTGGCATCCGGCGGTGTCGCGGCGATCGCGTTTCCGTCGACGTCGATACTCGACTCGACCAAGCCCGACAACGACGGAGCCGTCGTTGTCACCGGTACCGCTCGGCCCGTCCTCGGGGGCGCGCTGGCCGAGTGGCTGGTCCTCCCAGCGGCGGGGGAAGACGGGGAGGTCTGGTGCGTCGTTGAGGGCGCGAACGTCGATGCTCAAGAGATCGCCAGCCTTGACCCGATCCGCCGTTGCGCCTCGGTGACCGTCCAACGTTTGCGCGTTCCAGCCGAGCGGCAGTTGCGCGTCGATCGAGACCTTCTCGAGTCGCTGCTCTCCGCGTTGTCGGGCGCGGACGCGACCGGTGGCTCGTCCTGGTGCGTCGACACCGCGGCCGAATACGCCAAGGTCCGCGAACAGTTCGGCCGGCCGATCGGGCAGTTCCAGGCCGTGAAACACCGCTGTGCGGACATGCTCGTCGCGCTCGAGCAGGCGCAGGCGGTCACCTGGTCGGCGTTGCGCTCGATCGACGAGTGTCTCGGTGACGACGGCGACAGTCCATCACGACTTCCCGGCGCAGTCGCCGGCGCCTTGGCCCCCGAGGCGTTCTGCACGGTCGCCAAGGACTGCATTCAGGTGCTCGGAGGAATCGGATTCACGTGGGAACACGACGCCCACCTGTACCTGCGAAGGGCGCTCACCTTGCGCCAGCTTCTCGGAGGACCCGCGCCTTGGCGCCGGCGGGTGGCGGACCTCGCGGTTTCAGGCGAGCGGCACCGGATGCGATTGGAGCTCCCAGTGGGCTTCGACGCGTTCCGCGATGAGATCCGCAAGGAAGCCGCGTCGATCGCGTCACAACCGCAACAGGAGCGGAGGCGAGCTCTGGTCGATTCGGGGCTCTTCGTGCCGCACTGGGCCCCGCCGTGGGGGCGCGACGCCGGCGCGGTGGAGCAGCTGGTGATCGACGAAGAGCTGAAAGAGGCGCGCCTTCGCCGGCCCCATCTCCAGGTAGGCGCGTGGGCGGCACCGACCATCGCAGCCCACGGGACGCCCGAGCAGCAGGAGAGGTGGGTGCGCCCGACGCTTCTCGGCGAGATCAGCTGGTGCCAGCTGTTCAGCGAGCCGGGAGCGGGCTCGGACCTCGCGTCGCTCTCGACCAAGGCGTCGCGCGTCGAGGGAGGCTGGCGCCTCAACGGGCAGAAGGTCTGGACTTCGATGGCCGCGCAGGCCGACTGGGGGATCTGCCTGGCCCGAAGCAATCCGAACACGCCGAAGCATCTGGGGATCACCTACTTCATCGTCGACATGAAGAGTCCGGGCATCGACGTCCGCCCGCTGCGGGAGCTGACCGGGCAGGCGATGTTCAACGAGGTGTTTCTCGACGATGTGTTCGTCCCCGACGATTGCGTCGTCGGAGAGGTAGACGGTGGGTGGCCCCTGGCGCGCACCACGCTTGCGAACGAACGGGTGGCCATGGGCAGCGGCTCGTCGTTCGGCGGCGGGATCGAGGCGCTTCTAACCCTGGTCAGCTCGCGCGGAGCCGATCCGGTGACCCTCGACCGCGTTGGAGCGCTCGTGGCGGAAGCGCATTCGGTTGCGCTGCTTGGCCAGCGATCGACCGAGAGAGCGGTAACCGGTGCCCGCCCCGGGCCCGAAGCCAGCGTGCGAAAACTGTTGGCCGCCGAGCACGACCAGCGGACCCAGGAGTTCGGTCTCGGATTGCTGGGAGGGGAGGGCGTGAGCGTCGAGGGGGCGGCCCAGCAATGGGCGTTCGGGTTCCTGGCCAACCGTTGCCTGACCATCGCCGGCGGAACCAGCGAGGTTCAGCGCAACGTCATCGCCGAACGGATCCTGGGACTTCCGCGGGATCCGGAACCGGCGAAGGCCTGACGTGGCCGGCAACTCGTTCCCCGACGGGTTCCGATGGGGGACTGCGACTGCAGCGCACCAGATCGAAGGCGGCAACACCAACAACGACTGGTGGCGCTGGGAGCACACGTCCGGCTCGGGGGTCGCCGAGCCGAGCGGTGACGCGTGCGACTCATGGCACCGCTGGAACGAGGACGGCGACATCGTGGCGGGTTTGGGCCTCGACCATTACCGCTTCTCTCTCGAGTGGAGCCGGATCGAACCGGCGCGTGGAGAGTGGTCGGTCGCGGCTCTCGACCACTACCGCCGGGTGTGCGACTACTTGCGCGAGCGGGACGTCGAGCCGATCGTGACGTTCCATCACTTCACGACCCCGGCGTGGCTCGCTGATGATGGAGGCTGGGAAAAAGAGGGGATCGTCGATCGCTTCGCCGAGTTCTGCCACCGAAGCGCCGCGGCACTCGGGCAATCGATCGGTCGCGCCTGCACACTCAACGAGCCGAACGTCGTCGCCACGATGGGTTACGTGATGGGGATGTTCCCGCCCGGACGCAATGACCCCGACGCCGCAAGGGACGTGACCGCGAACATGGTGGCCGCGCACCGGACGGCTGTCGAAGCCATTCGCTCTGAAGCTCCGAGCGTGCCGGTCGGGTTGACCCTATCGATGACCGACTACCAGCCGGCCGAGGGCGGCGAGGAGAAGACCGCCAACATCCGCGCGGCGCACGAGGATGTCTTCCTCCAGGCGATCGCCGGCGACGATTTCCTAGGCGTGCAGACCTACACCCGGATGCTGATCGGCCCGAACGGATGGGTAGGTCCAGAGCCGGGCGTCGAGGTGTTGCCGATGGGATACGAGCTTTGGCCCCAGGCCCTGGCCGCCTGCCTCAGGCGGGCATGGGCGGTGACCGGCGGCGAAGTGCCCCTCTGGGTCACGGAGAACGGCATCGGCACCGACGACGACCAGCAGCGGATCGACTTCGTCGCGGCAGCGCTGCGAGGCGTTCTCGACGTGATCGATGAGGGCGTGCGTGTCGACGGGTACACGTACTGGTCGCTCCTCGACAACTTCGAATGGGCCTTCGGGTACCGGCCGCACTTCGGTCTGGTGGCAGTTGACCGCACGACATTCGAGCGGCGCCCGAAGCCGAGCGCGAGGTGGTTTTCCGAGGTGGCCAGAAACAACCGGCTCCCCGCGTAGACACCGCGGCGCCGGGCTACCGCAGTGGGATCAGCTGTCCGGCGTTGATGGCTCGGGCGATCATGGTGTCGCCATCGAGTGTGGTTATCACGTTGAGCATCTTTGTCCAGTTGCTCTCCAGGTAGCCGGAGGGCCCGGTGGTGTAGCGGGGGGCGCCGCCGACGCCGGCAACGATCGCCGCTGCCACCCAGTACGACAAGGCGTACATGGTGAGGGTCACGTTGAAACCGGGGGCGGTGACATAGAGCGCCCCGCCGGTGACGTAGAGGTTGTCGAAAGCCCACATCCGCCCGTAGGGGTCGCACACTCCGTGATCGGGGTCGACAGCCATTCGGTGGGTGCCCATGATGTGGCGGTCGAGGGGCACGTCGCTGAACGGTGTCGCCCCCACCAGCGGCGATACGCCGGCGTCGACACTGCCCGGTAGCACGGCCGGGGTGGTGGTGTTGAGGGAGGCGATGAAGATCGGTTTCACCGTCGGGTAGGCGGAGCCCGGGCCGCCGACGGCGGCCATGATCTCCATCATCTTGGGGATGTAGAACGCGGCGGCGGCCACTTCGTAGGGATGGTTCTTGTAGGTGACCCGGGGAACCGGCTGGCCCCACACGTCCTTGATGTCGGGGTCGAGGTCCACGTAGTTCGTGAGCTGGGGCATGTCCTGGCCCTGCAGCGTGAAGCTGCTGATGTGGTTGACCAGGGGAGCCAGTTGCATGAGGAGCTTGTGACGGGCGCCGATTCCGACGGGCATCAAATGGATCGCCTGGCCGATCGGGTTTTCGTTCCCGCCGATCTCCAGGAGCCCGCCCATCAGCACGTCCGGGTCGAAGTCGGCGGCCGACGGACCCGGCCCGGCGAAGGCGTCGAGGACTTGGGTGCTGGTGCGGCCCCGGAAGGCGTGGATGTCCTGATCCATCAGGGCCAGGACGATGGTCTGCAGGTGCAGCATCAGGTTGCGGCCCAGAAGGCCGCTCGGCTCGGTGGCGGTCGGCAGCAGCTGCGAGACGTTGCTCTCGTTCGGGGCCTTGGAAATACCCGACAGCTGGCACAACCGGGTGGACTCGATGGGGGTGTTGGCCAGCACCACCAAGTCGGCAGCGAGGGTCTTCTGCTGGCCGTACGTGCTCGACGTCGGATCGGCGTCGATGTAGGTCACCCCCGTGGCCCGAGCCCGCTGTCCGTTGGCCGGCGACGACCACTCGATCCTGATCACGTTGGCCTCAGAAATCAGTGTCGCGCCGGCGGCAATGGCGTCGTTGAGCTGCCAAATGCCACCTGCCTTGGCTCCGTTCGGGCAGCCGTAGTTGTTGCAGAAGCCGCAGTCGTTACATGGCTGGCGACCGCGATAGGGGCGAGACACCGCCCCGGTCGGCACCGGCGCCGGGGTGTATCCGAGCCGGCGGGCCGCCTCGGCAGGCAGCAGGCTGTTCAGCTGCTGCACCCCGGGGGGCATCGCGAAAGGGGTGGAACGAGGCGACTCGTACGGGTTCGGGTTCACGATCCGGCCGCCCACCCGCCGGGCCGGGCCCTGCACGCCGACGATCTCTTCAACAACGGCGTAGAACGGTTCGATCAGCGGGTAGGTGATCGGCCAGTCGGCGTAGCTGGTGCCGGGAATCGCCGGCTGGTCGGCTGTCCCGTGGAGAAGGCTGTTGGCGATGAAATCGACCTCGCGGAAGCGACGGGCTTTCACGTCTGCGTGCGCGAAGCTGCCTCCGACGGTGGTGGCGAGGTTGTCCACATCCCCGACGAACGTGCGTTTCCCCGCTGAAGGGTCGGTGCGGAAGCTGCGCGGCTCGAGGACCGGGTCCTGGCTAATGAGAGGCGCGTTTTCGATCTCGTAGTTGAGCTCGTCGTTGGCGAACACGGTCGTCACCTGGGAGGGGTCGCCGCCCAGTCCGGTGAAGTAGTTGCGGCCCTTCTCCAGCACCACGACGTCGTACTGACCGCTGCGTGCCAGAAGGCGGGCGACGGTCGACCCCGACGAACCGCTGCCCACGATCACCGCCCGAGGTCTAGGCCGACTCATCTCGTACCAGCGACCCGTCCGAGCAGCCCGGCCTTCTGCCAGGCCTCCACGAGCGGGGCGATATCGGCCGGGGTCAAGGTCGGTGAGCCGGGGCTGGTCGCCAAGAATGACACCGGCCGGTACTCCCGATAATCCCCTCGCGGGACGAACACGCCTTCCTCTCCGAATCCGGCGTTGGGCCCCTCTCCGGGTCCGTAGGCGTTGTCGTCGTAGATGCTGTTACCCAACGGCTGGGTGTCGCCGTCCCAGGCGATCTCGGCCCACAAGGGATTCGAGTCCATGCCCTTGTACTCGGGCAGCCCGTAACAACCCTCGAACGTGTGCGACACGACGAACGGGAACAGCGTCTTGGCGTCGGCCGGAGCCCCGGGCGGGGTTGGCAGTGGCACCTGGCTGAGGACGACGTTGCCCGCCGCTTCGAGCAACAGATCTTGGTCAGCCGGACTGGCGTGAGAGAAAGGAACCTGGAAGAGCGACTGAGAATACGAATCAAAGGCGGCCAGGCCGGCCCGGTACACGTGCTGCAAACCGGCGGCGAGCGGTCCCGGGATAAGCCCCGATTTGATCTGGGCCGCCCAAGGGGTAGGTTGGGCCGGAGTCCCCACCACCCAGGCCGGCGCAGCAGCCAGCGCGGCGTCGACGCCCTCGATCAGCGCCCGCCAAGACAGCTCCTGCAAAGGGCTCAACGACACGTAATGGGTCTGACCATCGGACAGGAAGCCGTCCGGGAAGTGGGGCTGCGGTGCGCCCCGGGTGTAGTCCGGGTAGGCGTTGCGGTTGCTGAACGGACCACGCAGGTAGATCGCGGGATTGTCCGCCACCGTCTCGGGCATCGAGAACGCCGCCAGCAACCGGTCGATGAAGACGACCGCGTTCGCCTCGGCGGCTCCCAGAGCTGGCGCACCGGTAATCGGGTCTGCGCTCGGTACGACACGGGCACAGATCGCCGAACAGGTGGCCACTTCCGTCGGGTTGAGAAAGTAGAAAACCGGTTTCGCCGCCACAGGTGCAGAGGTTGCCGCGCGCGCAGCAGCTCTCAGCGCTGTCGGCAGCAGAGCAGCACCGCCAGTTGCGGCCGCGGCCGCGAGGAACTGGCGGCGAGAAAAGCGCTCCGACAAGATTCGACCCCTCCCACAGGCCTGGACGTACTACACATTCTGCGTGCCGCCTGTCTTATCCTTTCCGCTGGTGGACACCGGTTCGCCGCCGAATGGATGGACGTGCTTCGATCGTAAGATCGGTGACCGGTGAGCACCTTGGAGGGCCCGCCCCTTTCTGAAGCTGCCGGCGTCGGGTCCTTGACGTTGGGGGGATTTCTCGAAGAGGTGGCGGGTCGTTTTCGCGACAACGAAGCCCTGGTCTTCGAGGACCCCCTCCTCGGGGGGTCGACGGTGCGCTGGACCTACGGCGACCTACTGCTGCAAGCCCGGCGTGTCGCTTCGGCGTTGATCGCGAGCGGGGTTCGTCCTGGTACGCCCGTCGGGATCCTGATGGGCACCCGTCCTGAGGCGGTATCCGCGTTCTTCGGGGTCGCGCTTGCGGGCGGAGTGGCGGTTCTTTTGTCCACCTTCTCATCCCAGGCGGAGCTGGAGTTCCTCCTCGACCATTCCGGCGTCGAAGTCGTGCTGACCCAACAGCAGCTGCTCGGCCGCAATTTCGTCGAGGAGATCGAACCGGTGCGGCCCCAACGAGTACGCGACGTCGCTGCAGTCGGGACGACCGAGTGGGAGAAGTTTCTCGAGCGCGGCGCCGGCGAGGTCGGGCCGCAGGTTTCCCCGGACGATCCCGGCACGATCATCTACAGCTCCGGCACCACCGACCGGCCGAAAGGTGTCCTTCACCGGCAAGGCGCTCCCAGCTTGCAGTTCTGGCTCCAGGGGCAAGTGTTCGGGCGGACTGAGCAGACCCGGATGTGGACCGCCCTGCCGATGTTCTGGACTGCAGGTCTCAACACCGCAATGGGCGCGACGCTCGCGACCGGTGGGTGCTGGGTGATGCAGGAAACGTTCCAGCCCGCCGAGGCGCTCGGGTTGCTGGAGCGTGAGAAGGTCACCGAGCCGTACACCCTGCCGCATCAAACTGCCGCCATGGCGGAGCTGCCGGACTGGGAGCGGGCGGATCTTTCGTCGCTCAAGTTCGTATACGGCAAGTCGGCGTTCGCCCGGCATCCGAGCGTGAACGGCGATCCTGGATGGAACATGCCGGTCGCCTACGGCCTTTCCGAGACGTGTGCGATTTTCGCCACTCACTACTTCAACACGCCCCGGCAACTGCTCAAGGAGAGCACCGGACGGCTGCTGCCAGGTAACCGCTTGCGGGTCATCGACCCCGACACCGGGCGCGTTCTTGGTTCCGGAGAGTCCGGAGAGCTCGCCATCTGCGGCCCGACCCTCATGGACCGCTACGTGGGAATGACCCCCGAAGAGTGCTTCGATTCCGACGGTTTCTTCCGTACCGGCGACGCCGGCTGGTTCGACGACGACGGCT
The DNA here is from genome assembly GCA_036378675.1 of Acidimicrobiales bacterium. Classification (NCBI taxonomy): domain Bacteria; kingdom Bacillati; phylum Actinomycetota; class Acidimicrobiia; order Acidimicrobiales; species Acidimicrobiales bacterium. Next base: position 82,822 of record DASUWA010000010.1, on the reverse strand, counting down.
ACCTTCACTGGACCGGGAGACGCTCGGAGATGATCAAGACGGCCGGCGCCAACGTCTCGCCGGCGGAGATCGAGGTTGCCCTTCGAGCCTTCCAGCCCATCAAACTCGCCCGTGTGTTGGGGAGGCCAGATGAGCGGTTGGGTGAGGTAGTTGTGCTCTGCGTGGTGCTGCGCGACGGTGCAATCGCGACTGCCGATGACGTTCGTGTGTTCTTGCGGGAAAGGCTGGCGGCGTACAAGGTTCCCAAGGAGATCCTCTTCATGTCGGACGGTGAGGTGCCAATGACCTCGAGCGACACAAAGGTGCGCGACGACGCGCTTCGGAAGCTGGTCGAAGAGCGGCTCCGCGAGCGAAGGGCTTCTGAGACTGGAGTCAGAAATTGACGACAACTGGTAGCGACGTGACCGGCGACGAGCAGTCGGCCGATACCGGCGGTGGGCTCGACACTTCGGACCTGGATCAGTACATCGGGGTGCCGATGGAGCCCGGAGAGCTCAAGGAGCCGGTCGCTCTCAACGACATACGCCGTTGGGTGCAGGGGATGCATTACCCGAATCCGTTGCACTACGACGAGGAATGGGCCGAGGGGAGCCGTTTCGGGAAGATCATCGCACCACAGTCGTTCACGGTTGCGTGCGATACGAGCCACGGCGCGTCACCCGCGCAGGTCGGCAAGATCCCGAACTCGCACTTGATCTTCGGAGGCGACGAATGGTGGTTCTTCGGGCCGCGCGTCGAATCGGGTGACCATCTGGTCTGTCACCGCATGCCGTTCGACTACAAGGTGACGGATACGAAGTTCGCGGGACCGACGTGTTTTCAACGGGGGGACACGCTGTACATAAATCAGCGCGGAGAGCGGGTTGCGCTTCAGAGATCGACGTCGATCCGCTACCAAGTGCGCCAAGCGCGTGAGAAGCGGATGTTCGATGAGCCTGCAGAACCGGAGTGGACCGACGACCAGCTTCTCGAACTAGAGGAGACCAAGGGCAAGTTCATCTCTCAGATCCAGGACCTGCGCCACGACAAGCGGATGTTCGATTCAGTCGCGGTGGGCGACGATCTGGCGATCAACGCTCTGGGACCGCACAGCCTGGCCAGCTTCGCCACCGAATGGCGGGCGTACCCCATGACCATCTGGGGCGGAACGTTGAAGGGGCCGACCACGGTCCGGGCGGAGGCCCTCGGCTACACGAAGGAGATGGCCGGGTTCGAAGGGGACCGCCGGATGGAGAAGGTCAATCCCGAGCTGACCGACGGTGCTTACTACGGCCCGTCCCGTGGTCATCTCCAGCCACGTTGGGCCCAGCACGTCGGTATGGCGCGCGGCTACGGCTACGGCGCGTCGATGGGCGCGTGGATCCTGGATTACGTGGCCGCCTGGGCCGGCGAGTGGGGCTTCATCCGTCACTCCGACGCGCAGTACCGCAATCCGGCCTTCACGGGTGACGTGACCTACCTTCGCGGCAAGGTGATCGACAAGCGGGTCGAGCGCCGGCGCCGTCACATGGCGGTTGTGGCGGTCGAGCTGACCAATCAGCACGACGCGGTTATGGCGAAGGCGACTGTCGAGGTCGAGCTGCCCGGCGATTAAGCGGCTCCCGCTGCCGCCCTTCCGCCAGGCGGATCAGGCTCTCCAATGCCCCTTCGAGGGTTCCGACCACTTCCTGCCTGGATTCGCCGGGCACGAGGAACACCGACAGCACCACGCGCAGCAGCAGCTCGTTCAGTTCGGCGACGCTGATCCAGCCCTCCTTCACCGGGACGGCGTTTTGCATGACCGGATCGAGAAGCTCGGCAGTGATCTGATGGAACACGGGCAGCTGCTGGCGCAGAAAACCGAGCACGAACGCGGGCTCTGTCTCGATCAACAACGTCAGCGCCGGGTGCCGGCGGAGATAGCCGAGGATGTACTCGGCGACGGTGCCGAGGCCGAGTTCGGTCCCTGGCACGTCTGCCAGCGCGCTGCGCAACCCCTCCGAGAACCTGTCTCTCTCGTACTCGGCGAGAACCGCGAGGAGATCCTCCTTCGAGGGGAAGTACCGGTAAACCGTCCCCCGGGACACGCCCGAACGCTCGCTGACGTCGCTCATGGTGAGCCGGCGCATCCCGACGCGGCCCATCGCGAGAAGGGCTCCTTCGAGGATCCGGTCCCGGGTGGCGGGCACGAGGTCGCTCATGGCGCCTCGACCGTAGCGCCCCGAACGTGACGAAACCTGCTACTTCAGTCAGTAGCGGTCGCCGCGGACGGTGTCGCGGGGCTTTACCCAGTGAACTCCAGGGGCATCTCGAGGACGGCACGAAGCATGGGAGTCCAGATCAGATCGGCGCCCTCGCGGATGCGGTACTCGGGTATCCGGCGGTGCCATTCGCGCATCGCCACCCGTAGCTCCAGCCGGGCGAGGTGCGAACCCAGGCATCGGTGGATGCCCTGACCGAACGCCGAGTGCCGGTTGACCGGCCGGTCGAAGTCGACCTGGTGAGCGTTCTCAACGCTGTCCGGGTCGGTGTTGGCTGCGCCGACGAATATGAGCAGAGATTCTCCGGCGCTTACCGGGCACCCGCTGATCTCGGTGTCTTCGGCGACGATCCTGGCCACGCCGCTTACGGGTGACTCCCACCGCAGCAACTCCTCAACTGCCGCAGGGATGACGCTCGGGTCCTCGGCTATCTGGCGGCGGCGATCCGGATGCTCCGCGAGATACGACCAGAAGCAGCACAGGCTGTCGGTGACCGTGTCGAGGCCGGCGATGATGAACAGGTAGCAGATGTCCAAGATCTCTTCGCGGGTCAGCCGTTCACCGTCGATCTCTGCTTCGAGGAGGTCGAGCAGCAGTCCCGGTGTGCGCTCGGCGGCGATTTGGTCGAGTGCTTCCTCGAAGTACCGGTAGCACTCGGTCCCGGCGGTCTTACGCGCTTCGCTCTGCTTTACGAAGTTGGTCTCACCGTGGCCGCGGATGATTCCGTCCTTGATCCAAAGGAAGTAGTCCAGCTTCTCGAGCGGCAGGCCCATCAGCTCCAGGAACACGGTGCACGGCAGCGGAATCGCGAAGTCTGAGGTGAACTCGCAGCTTCCCTGGTCGATGAACCGGTCGATCAGCTGGTTGACGAGCGCGGCGACCGCCTCTTCGTGCTTGGCCATCTGGCGCGGTGCGAAGTAGGGGTCGAGCAGCACGCGGTACTTCTTGTGGTCCGGCGGGTCGATCTGCAAAGGGATGAGCGGACGATCGTTGCCGATACCGCCCATGCCCTCCCCGAACTGCGAAGAGAACAGCTTCGGGTTGCGGAGGGTGTCCTCCACGTCCTTCGCTCGCGTAACCAGGATGGTCGGCTTGCGGCCTGGAATGTCAATGTCGTCACGTGCCGGCGGGCCGCTCCTCATGCGTGCGAAGTAGGGCCTCGGGTCCTTGGCGAACTCGGGGTCCATCATGATCTTGAGCGACCACCCCGGTTCCGAGGTGTCGTACGGTTCCGCCTCCGGCGCACCATCTTGAGCGGCCTGATTCCCGACCTGGCCGTCCACCGATTCTTCGGCGTCCAGCGTGGTAGAGGGATGTGTCTGCGTCATAGGAATCCTCCCCGGCCGCACCGGCGAAGGGTACGACTAGACAGCAACGACAGATAGAACAACTTCCGTAGATTCTGTCATATACCCAGTTCGCTTGTCGAGCAACCCGCAAATGTGGCCCCGTCCAGGCAGGACAACCTCCCCACGTGTGAAATCTTCATTTTCGTGGGGATGCGCGCAGGGCGCGTTTTGACGGCAGCCTTTCTCGTCGCCGGGGCTTCGGCGGCTACCCCCGCGCTTGCCCTCGGGCCGGCCGCCTCCTCTTCTTCGGTGAACACGGGCGCCAACTCGACCCAATCCGCCTGCGACTGGCCGATGTACGGTCACGACCCGACGAGGACGATGTCGACCGGGTGCTCGCTCGCACCGACGGCCTCCAGCGTCAGCGGAATGCTCCCCCGCTGGCACATCCACACCGACGACGTGGTGACGGCCAGTCCGACCGTGTATGACGGCGTTGTCTACGTCGGCGACTGGTCCGGCAAGTTCTATGCCCTCGACCTGAACAGCGGGTCCACTTTGTGGACCACGCTCCTCGGGCCGAAGCGAACCGATGGCAGCGCAGATAGGCACACGGGTGCTTACGGCACGATCACGTCGACTGCGGCAGTAGCGGAGATCGGCGGGAAACCTGTCGTGTTCGTCGGAGCAGGAGGGTCGCTATACGCGCTTAACGGAGCAAGGGCCTCGATTCCCGATGCGCAAAGGGTGCTCTGGAGGGTTGACTTCGACCCGGGTCACCCGACGAGTCACGGCGAAGTCGAGTCGTCGCCGGTCGTCTGGACGGACGCGCCGGGAGGCCCGCAGGTCTTCGTGGGGTCGGACGCCAACCAGGACAGCGGCTACGTGGGCGAAGGGATCTGGGCGGTCGACGCCCGGACCGGGTCGCAGCTGTGGCATTTCAATCCCGAGACCTACACGCAGCACCCGCTATACGGCTGCGGCAACGTGTGGTCCTCCCCGGCGCTCGGGCTCGACCCCTCCAATCACGATCCTTCCCAAAGGGCCGTCCTGTACTTCGGCTCCGCCGACTGCCCGGACAACTCGGGCACTCCATGCCCTTCCGACGGCTCCGACGCGTACTGCCCGAAAGGCGGGCAGTACCAGTACGCCAACCGATGGCAGAAATACGCCGAGAGCATCACGGCCCTCTCAGCGGTGACCGGCTTGCCGGTCTGGAGCTACCAGGGCCACCCGAAGAACAGCCAGGACGACGACGACTACGGGGCGTCGGCTCAGCTGTTCACGCTGCCGACCGGGCAAACGGTGGTGGGCGAGGCCGGCAAGGACGGGCTGTACGTCGTGCTCGACCGCCAGTCCGGATCGTTGATCTGGCGGGCACCGGAAACCGGCAACGGCAACGTCCAGCAGGGGCTCGCCATCGGAGGGTTCATCGGAACGCCCGCGGTCGGGAATGTAGCCGGCAAGCCGACGGTCTTCGGGGGTGTCGCGATCAACACGCCGGTCACCTACGACGCCTCGGGCAACCCGACGTTGCAGGACCCCTCGACGATCATCCAAGGGATCCCCGGGCTCCAGGCCTTCTCGGGCTCTTCAGGCTCGCATGCCTGGTCAGGTTTGCAGCCGTACACCTATGCGGCGACGAGCATCGCGAACGGGGTGGTGTACACCGGTTCGATCGACGGATTCTTCAGGGCACTCGACGCGGCCACCGGCCGTGTTCTGTGGGCGTTCCCGCTCGGGGCGCCGGTCTCGTCGGGCGCCGCGATCGCCGGAGCCACCGTGGTCATCGGGGCGGGCACCTCGGAGAGCGACGTCGAGTTCAAGGCCTGCGCTCAGACCCCCGCTGCGCTGACCCAACTGTGCAAGCAGACCCCGCTGAACCAGACGCTCAACCCCCTGGGCGACCTGGGCGGAGTATGGGCCTTTTCGGCCTGAGTCGGCATCGGATGGGCGGGTGCGGATTGCGCCTTTTGTCCAATCTGAGACAGATGCTTCAATATATGTCGCAAATGGTCAAGAGACCGCTGGGGAGGTTCGACGAAATGCGCGGATTCAAAGCACCTGCGGCGGTGATGGTTCTCGCCCTTGCCGCCGGCAGCATCGGCGTCGCCGGAGCTGCGTGGGCGGTGAGCGCCGGCGGCTACAACCCCGGTCAGCAGGACTGCTCCCCGGGCGTCGACGCGAACAACGCCCCGAAGGGCGTGACCCAGGCGGGTTGTCACAACGTGGCGATCAACGTCGAGAGCGGCGACGGCAAGACCCGCTACGCCGAGTTCGGCCTCGACCAGCTGCCCAACGGCTACTCCGGCACGCCCACCCCGATATCGCTTGGCTACCCGGGCCAGCCGAACTCGATCCACTCGGGCTGCCTCGCGGTCAACACCAACGGGACCGGCGGCGGCACGAACACCGGTTGCGGGACCGGAACCGGAGCCGGGGCGACCGCCGTGTTCGACATCCAGAACACGAACCGCAACTCGGTTACCCCTGAGACGGGGGCACCGACCGCCCAGAGTTTGATGGCTCTGTTGACGGGCGGCTTCCGCTTCTACTACGGCCAGGACGACAACACCGACGCGGGGGAGCACGACGGGGTCACCGGGAACGCCAGCGACGGCACGATCGGGTCGGTCAACGGACCGTCCGACGGGGGAGGCGTCGGATTCTTCTTCCTGCCTGCCTTCATCGGTCAGACTCCGACCGCGTCGAACCCGGTGCCCTTCGCCGGCGCCTACGAAGGGTTCTGCGCCGACGGGATCTGCCAGGACGCAACCACCCAGCAGCAGCTGCTCTACCAGGGCTGCGACGCCAACCAGCACGTCCAGTGCGACAAGAACTCAACCCCGAGTCGCGACGTCTACAACTATCAGGGCAAGAAATGGGACCCCTACAACTGCAGCAGCGGCGACATCCCGTCGGAGTCGAAAGGCGCGCAGGGTTGCGGCAGCCAGACGATGGATCAGTGGCGCCAGCAGGAGGCGCACAACGTCTACGCCGAGCCCGGGTTCCAGTTCTACGAGGACCCCGATCCCGAGGGTTCGCCCGCCGGCCCGTCCCAGCTCTACCCGCTGCCTTCCGCATATGTCGGAACTTGCGGCGTGGCGGCCGGCGGTGGCTTCGCGCCGGCGGCGCCACCGTCACCGTTCAGCAACAGCGCCGGCCAGGTGGTCATAGCACCAACCGGCTGCTGAACATTCGGCTCCTTATAGGACGGCGCCGGCGATCTTCAGTTCGAGGATCGCGTCGGTGTCGAGGCCGAGCTCGCCCAGGACCTCGTCAGTGTGCTCTCCGTGGTCGGGCGCGCGAACCAGGTCGGCCGGTTCCTCGTCGAACTGCAGCGGCGAGGCGACCATTCTGAACTTGGTTCCCGAGGCCGCTTCGACCTCGCGCAGGTAGCCGTTCTCCAGGACCTGCGGATCCTCGAGGACTTCCGCGGCCGTCTGGACCGGCGCCCATACCCCTTTGACCTCTTGCAGAAGCGACTTCCATTCCTCGAAAGTCCGGCTGGCGAAGATCTCGTCGAGAATCGCGACGCATTCCTCGCTGTTCTGCGCACGGGCTGCGGCGTCGACGAACCGCGGGTCGTCGGCGAGCTCCGACCTTCCGACCTTGTGCACCAGGTCGGCCCAGTAGCGGTCGGATTCGAGCATGACGAGCGACAGGTACCGGCCGTCCTTGGTTTTGTACGTCAGCACGAGTGGGTTCGGCGCCTTCCCCCGGTTGCCGCGGGGGAATCTCCCGAAGCCGAACAGCCCGGCCATCAGGACCGACGCTCCGGTCGCCCACATGCCGGTGGCGAGCAGCGAGTTGTCGACCACGAGGGCTTCTCCCGTTCGTTCGCGGTGGTAGAGCGCAGCGGAGATGCCTCCGGCGATGGTCATGCCCCCGATCACGTCGCCGTACGCCGGGCCGGGCTGCATCAGGGGGTAGTCGTCGGGATCGCTGATGATGTCGGCGGATCCGCCCCGCGCCCAGTAGGAGCAGGCGTCGTACCCGCCTCGCTCGGATTCGGGACCGCGCTGCCCTTGCCCCGAGCCGCGCACGTAGATGAGGCGAGGGTTCACCGCTCGCAGGTCGTCGACGTCGATCCGGAGGTTCTTGCGGGCCTGCGGGCGGAAGTTGGTGAGGAACACATCGGCGGTCTTCACCAGGTCGAGCAGCACCTGGCGTCCCTGCTCGTTCTTGAGATCCAGGCCGACGCTGCGCTTGCCCCGGTTGGGAAGCTCGATCATGAAGTTCACCGAGCCGGGCCCGGACGGCATGAGTCCCGACGTGACCAGGCCGCGTTGAGGGTCACCGGACTCGGGGTGCTCGATCTTGATCACGTCGGCGCCCCATTCGGCGAGAACCGCGCCGGCGATCGGCACGTACGTCCACGCGGCGACCTCGACGACGCGGATTCCTTCCATGATTCGCTTCAAAGCGGGCTCCTTCGATGATCGGGGAGTTCCCCGGCCCCAGGGTTTATGTGGTGTCTCAACTCGCAGGCGGGAGCGGGCCGGCGATGGTCTTGGTCTCGGTGTACTGCTCGAAGCCTTCGACTCCGTTCTGCCGGCCTACGCCGCTTGCCTTGTAACCACCGAACGGGGAGTCGGCCCCGTACCAGACGCCACCGTTGACCGACGCGGTGCCGGCGCGGATCCTTCGTGCAACGGCGACCGCACGCTCCTCTGAAGCGGAGGTGACGCCGCAACCGAGGCCGTACTGGTTGTCGTTGGCGATTCGAACCGCGTCGTCCTCGTCCTCGTAGGGGATGGCGACCAGAACCGGTCCGAAGATCTCCTCCCGGGCGACGGTCATCGAGTTGTCCACGTCGGCGATGAGGGTCGGCTCGACGTAGTAACCGACCGGCAGGTGCGCCGGCTTTCCACCACCTACGACGACCCGGGCACCTTCCTTGCGCGCCGACTCGATGTAGCCGAGAACCCGGTCGCGCTGCGCAGCGCTGATCTGGGGACCCTGCAGGTTGGACTCGTCGGTCGGGTCACCGTAACCGACGGTCTTGAACCCGGCCTCCATGATCTCGATCGCCTCGTCGTACCGGGAGCGGGGGAGAAGCAAGCGGGTCAACATGACGCAGCCCTGGCCTCCGTGGACGCACACCATCCACGACATCGAGCACTTGGCCGCCAGGTCGGCGTCGTCGAGGACGATGTCCGCCGACTTGCCGCCCAGCTCGAGGAAGAGCCGCTTCAGCGTGGGCGCGCCCTTCTCCATGATCCGCTTCCCGACGGCTGTCGAGCCGGTGAACGAGATCAGGTCGACGCGCGGGTCGACTACCAGCCGCTCCGCAACCGCATTGTCCGAGGTGGGAACCACCTGCACCACGCCCGGCGGAAAGTCGGTCTTCTCGGCGACGATCCGACCGATGCGAGTCGCGTTCCACGGGGTCAGCGGCGCGGGCTTCAGGATGACGGTGTTGCCCGTGGCCAGCGCAGGGCCCAGCTTGTTCAGCGAGACTTCGAAGGGATAGTTCCAGGGGACTATGGCGGCGACCACGCCAACCGGTTCCTTGACCACCTTCCGCCAGCTCCGCGTTCCGAACGCGGTTCCCTCGGGCAGGTCCCGCTCCCAATGGAACTCGTCGATGAAAGCCGCCGGCCACTTGAGGGCCTCCGAAAGGGGAGCGTCGAGCTGCGGCCCATAGGTGAGTAGCACCGGCGTACCCACCTCCGCGACCAGCTCGGCGCGCAGCTGCTCCTGCTCCTCCTCCAGCGCCGCTTGCAGCTGAGCCAAGCAGTGCTGGCGCAGCTTCCCGTTGGTCGCCCAGTCGGTCTCGTCGAAGGCACGGCGGGCGGCAGCTATTGCTCTGTCCATATCGCCGGGGCCTGCGTCGGCCACCACACCGAGGACTTCTTCGGTCGCGGGATTCACGTTGTCGAAGGTCGCTCCGCTGTCGGCGTGGACCAACTTGCCGTCGACGAGCATCCGCTCCTCTGGTTCGAAACTCGGCATCAGGCCTCCCCTGTGCTCGCGGTCGCCCGTGCGAGACGAGCGACGAGTCCTCGCGACAATACCGTTTTCAGTTGCTGCGCAAGGCGGGAAGAGCGAACCGCAAAAGGTATGAGCGGGCATCCTGCCGATCAAGCGGGCGGCCGCGCCTCGCCACCGGTCCGGCGACGCTCCAGAGCAGATCGAAGATCGTGTTGGCGTCGTCCTCCGGACGGGCGGACGGGAACGACCCGTCCTCGAGACCCGTACGAAGCGAATCGGCCAACGGACTGGTGAGTCGCTCGCGCATGTAATCGCACTCTTCGTCGAAACCGACCGCCTGGCGCGCAGACACGTTGAACATCACCATGCGGCTCAGCCGGCGACGGTCGAACGCGATCGCCGTCATCTCGTCGATCCACGCGTGCAATCCCTCCAACGGGCCCGCGGCGTTGGCGACCCGCTTCACGACGGCCTCGACATCGCGCGCGGAAGCGGTTCGGAACATGGCGAGCAGGAGGTCGTCCTTGGACCGGAACTGCCGGTAGAACGCCCGGGTCGAAAGCCCGGCCTCGTCGAGAATGTCCTGGACGCTCGCCCCCTGGAAGCCGTTGAGCTTCATGACCTTCAGAGCGGCATCCATGAGCTTGGCGCGCTCCGCTTGAGCCTCGGGGGTCACCTCCCCGGCGCGCTGCTGCATCTACGCGAGGCCTCGGGTGAGGAGCATGCAACCGGTCGTGAAGCCCGCTCCGTTGGCGACGGCCGCCACTTCGGGATCGCCCGGCACTTGCCGTTCCCCGCCGGCCCCCCGTAGCTGCAGGACCGCCTCGTGGATCAGTCCGAAGCCGTGGAGCCTGCCGGCGGAGAGCTGGCCGCCGCTGGTGTTCAACGGAAGCTCGCCATCGAGACCGATTCTCTTACCGTCCTCGAGAAAGTCGCCGGCGCCGCCCGTCGGGCAGAACCCGAGGGCTTCGAGCCACAGGACCGTGATCATCGAGAACCCGTCGTAGAGCTGAGCCACATCCACGTCCCCGGGGGACAGGTCCGCCCGTTCCCATAGCTGCTCGGCCGCCCCTTGTCCCGGAAACGTGGCCAAGTCTTCCCACTGGTCCCAGGACGGGCGGCCGCGCATCGCGGTCCCTACCGCGTGGATCTGGACCGGTACGTGACGCGAGTCCTCGCTTGTGTCGATGCTCGAGACGACCAAAGTCGTCGAGCCGTCACAGGGAAGATCGCAGTCGTAGAGGCACAGAGGGTCGGCGATCATTCGGGCATTCAGGTAGTCCTCGAGCGTCATCGGGTCGCGTAGCAGCGCCTTGGGGTTGAGCGCCGCGTGACGCCGGTTGCTCATAGCGATCTGGCCGAGCTTCTCGCGGGTGAGCCCGAACCGGTCGAAGTGGTAGCGGGCCGAATAGGCGACCCAGTCGGCTGCCGACATCGCCCCGAACGGGATCAGGTACTGCATGGCTCCGGGGACGCCCCGGCCCATCCCCGACGATCCGATGCCGCCGCGGCTGGACGCTCCCTGCGCGGTCGACTCGGTCACGGTCCGGTACACGACGACGTGACGGGCAAGTCCAGTCGCGATCGCCATGCACGCGTTGACCACGGCCATCAGCTGGGCGGCGCCGTCCATGCTCCCGCTGTACCACCCGACCGACAGGTTGAGCGCGTCCAACACCTCGGTCGGACCAGGACCCCCGAATCCGCCCGTCGAAGTCCCTTTGCCCATTCCGGGATAGCTGGAAAGGCCGTCGATGTCCTCGGGTCGGAGGCCGGCGTCTTCGATCGCGGCCAGCACCGACTGGCAGGTGAGCTCCATCTCCGACAGCCCCAACCTCCGGCCGACCACCGACTGGCCGATCCCCGAGATGTAGGCGCGCCGTTCACCGATGAGCTTGGTCATGAGGCCGGCCTGAACAGCGGGTACCAGATCTCGTTCGACTCTTCGAAGTCGAGGGTGACGTCCATGCCGAGAACGATGTCCTCGGCGTCGATGTCGATGAGGTTGGTGGTGATGAAAAGGGCGGGCTGCTCTTCCAGCTCGACGAGACCGATGATGTACGGCTCGGACCCCGGGATCCAGTCCTTGTAGTTGACCGTGTAGGTGGCGACCTTGCCCCGGCCGCTCACCGCCTGCGGGCTGACGTTCGCGCTCCGACAGCGCCGGCACCGCGGCGCGGCGGGGTGGGTCCACCAGCCGCAGTCACCGCAACGAAGGATCAGCAACTGGCCGTCCTTGCCGCCGGTCCAGAACGCGGTGTTGTCCGGGTCGAGGAACGGAGGCACACGAAGCGGCAGAACGCTTCCGAGGGAATGGCGGGCTGTCATGTTGTCAGCGCCTCCACTCCCCGCCCGCGCTCGCCGGCTTCCATCAGGCGCTTGATCTCGGCGACCTCCTTGGTTACCGCGTCTTCGAACCAGCGGCGCGCCACCATGTCGTAGAGGTAGCCGGCGGGACCGTGCCCGAAGTCCATCTCCTCGACGTGCCGCATCCAGGTGCCACCGTCGCGTTCCTCGATCTCGAACCAGGCGTGGAGGTTCTCGGGTACTCCGTGTTCCAAGGTCACGTCGATGTGGTTCGGCTTCTCCCACTTGTAACGGGTGACCACCGATCCGGGAAAGCGCCCCATGAACATCCCGTCCTCTCTGGCGATCATGCCGTCCGGCAGATCGGCGAGCTTGGTGACCCATCGCATCTTCGTGTCGGCCTTGGTGTACTGAGCCGGGTCCAGCACGAAGTCGAAAACTTCATCGGGCTTGACCCCGGCGATCATTGCTTGACCTTCTCCCCTGATCATTGGTTGATCCTGTTCATTGCTTCATCCTGTCATCCGTTGCGAACGCTGCAGGGCCGCTGAGAATCTCTGCGACCGCGGCGCGGGGGATTTTTCCCATCTGGTTGCGGGGTAGGCGATCGACAAATGCGAGTCGCTCCGGCAACTTGTAAGACGCCAGGGCGACCCTGCAATGCGCCAGGATCTCTGCCGGATCCGGCTGTTGCCCGGTGACCGGCTCGATCACGGCGCCCACCCGTTCGCCGAGCCGCTCGTCGGGCACTCCAACCACGGCGCAGGCCTGTACGCCGGGGGCTTCGGACAGAACCCGCTCCACCTCGGCGGGGTAGACGTTCGCGCCGCCACGGATGATCAAGTGGCTCTTGCGGCCGAGCACCCGAAGGTGCCCGTCGCCCTCGAGCACGCCGAGGTCGCCGGTGTGAAGAACGCCGTCATGGAGTGACTCTTGGGTCGCGTCCGGCCGGTTCCAGTAGCCGAGCATAGGCCGGTAGCTGCCGGCCCAGGGGCCATCGAGCGTGGGGGACAAGACCAGCTCCCCTTCCTGAGATCTCACCGATATGTGGTCGAGCGGCCGGCCGCTCGTGCCTGAGGGCTTGCTTCCGACGAGGTCGTCGATGCTCACCAGGGCGGGGGATTCGGTGAGCCCATAGGTTCTGCTCACCGGCTTGCCGAACCGCTCTTCGAAGGCAAGGCGAAGGCTGTCCGGGCAGTCGCCGCCGCCGACCCATACTTCGGTGAGGCTCTCGAGATCCCCGGGCAGAACCGACTGGTCGTGGACCATCGTGTACAGCTGCGCCGGCGGGCCGTTCCACACAGTCACTTGATGTTCTCGGATCCAGCGCACGATCGACGCCACGTCCGCCTGGTCGATGATGACGGCGGTCCCGCCACACTGAGCCGTCAGGAGAGTTGTGAGGACCATCATGTTCAGGATCGTCAGCGGGAGCGAGTCGCCTTTGCGCAGCCTCTGATCCCATTGACGCCGCGCCACGGTCGCGGCGCCCGGCATGAGCAGCGCGGCCTGGCAGTGCACGGCCCCTTTGGGAAAACCGGTAGTGCCGCTCGTGTAGGCAATCCCCGCCGGCGCCAGAGGATCCGGCGGAGCGACATCGGGACGTCCGATGGAGCCGGCGACCCCTTCGCGCCACGTCCGGGTTTCGACGAGCTCGACGCGACCGTCCAGCTTTTCCCGCAACTCGTGTCCGGCGCGTGCGTCGGCGCTGCCGTCACCGGTCTCCTCGACAAGGTAGAGGGAAGCCCCGCAATCCTCGAGCATGTACAGCTTCTCGGGGGTTGCGAGGACTCTGTTGATGCCGACCCAGATCGCGCCGAGGCGCATCGCACCGTGGAAGGCGGCGAGGATGTCGAGGTCGCTCGGCAGCGAGGCAGCGATCCGGTCGCCGGGGCGTGCGCCTAGCCCGTATAGGGCGCCGGCGGCGCGATCGGCGAGATCGTCGAACTCCGAGTAGGTGAGCGTCGCCTGACGCGTCACCAACGCCTGACGGTCAGGCGCGAGCGCAACCGGATTCTCGAGTACGTCGAAAACACCCTGCGGGCGCCGGGCACCGGCTCCCGGGGGTGGCGTCGGGCTCACCGGCTCACCTCGCAGGCGCAGGCGCCTCGGGTTGGTCTTTCAACGCGGGAAGAACGGGCGGCGCGGTCCTCCAATCGGCAATGCCGTCCGCCGACTCGGCCACCGGGTACTTCGACTCGTGGATCTGCGCCCAGTGGCTGTGGTTGAGCTCGTGGAGCGTGAAGCACGCGTTGAGCGCGTTGTAGAAGCCCATGTTGTCGACGCTCTGATTCACCGACTCCTTGATGAGCAGCGCGGCCATCGTGGGTGTCTTGGCGATCCGCCGGGCGAACTCCAGGGTCTTTTCTTCGAGATCGGCGCGGGGGAACACCTTAGAGACCATTCCGAGCCGGTAGGCCTCGTCGACGTCCATCGAGTCGCCGGTGAGCAGCAACTCCTTCGCCCGCCGGGGGCCGAACTCCCAGGGATGGGCGAAGTATTCGACGCCGCACATCCCCAGCCGGGTGCCGACCACGTCAGCGAAGCTGACATCGTCCGCGGCGCAGATGAGGTCGCAGGCCCACATCAGCATCAAGCCGGCTGCGAAGACGGTTCCCTGAACCTGTGCGACCGTGATCTTGCGCAGATTCCTCCAGCGGCGGGTGTTGTCGAAGAAGTAGTGCCACTCCTGGAGCATCAGCTTCTCGGCGCCCTGGCGGGTCCCTCCGTTGATGACGGCTGTCGGGTGCTGGTCGGGCCCGGGCATCATCTCGGCCCTCGACTCGGAGGACCCCATGTCGTGGCCCGAGGAGAAGAGAGGACCTACGCCACCGAATATGACGACGCGAACGCGGTCGTCGGCTTCGGCGGCTCGGAAGGCCTCGTCGACCTCGACGAGCAGCCCGCGGTTCTGGGCGTTGCGGGTCTTCGGTCGGTTGAGGAGTATCCGGGCGATGGTGCCTTCGTCGAGCGTCTCGTAGGTGATGTAGCGGTAGCTGCCGTTGGGTGTATCGGTCATCGCTTCGCGTTTAGTTGGGATGCCAGCGTCGCGCCAGTCCCACGCTTTCCCTTCGCCGTGATGGAGACGTCGTGACCAGCCGCCTTGCGACGCAGCGCGCCGACCGTGCACTCCTCCTTGGGGAGCACGCTGAACGGGTCGTAGCCGAAGTTCCGAATCGCGTTGAGGTGGCTGATCCGCTCGATGTCGTAGCGGTCCACCCCGTCCATCTGTTTCATGAACGTCTCCGGAGCGGTCGGCCAGGTCGAGTCGGAGTGAGGGTAGTCGCACTCCCAGCACACCTTGTCCATGTCGAGGAACTGGCGGCTCGCCACCCCGAAGTGATCGTCGATGAAGCAGGTGATCATGTGGTCGTTGAACACCTCGCTCGGAAGACGGTCCCCGAAGTTCTGGCCGGTCCAGATGTGGTGGCGCTGGTAGTTGTAGTCGACTCGTTCCAGGAAGTACGGAATCCAGCCGATACCGCCTTCCGACAACGCGATCTTGAGATCCGGGAACTTCCGCAGCACCGGTGACCACACCAGGTCGGCGGCGGCTTGCACGATATTCATCGGGGTCAGCGTGATGAGCACGTCCATGGGTGCGTCGGGGGCGGTGATGACCAACTCCGACGACGACCCGATGTGCAGGCAGACGACGATGCCCTCTTCGCTGCACGCTGTCCAGAACGGGTCCCAGTGATCGGTGTGGAAGCTCGGCCATCCGAGCTTCGACGGGTTCTCGGAGAAGGTGACCGAGAGCGCACCCTTGGCTGCGGTCCGGCGAACCTCGGCGGCCATGATCTCGGGATCCCAGATCGCGGGGAGCGCGCACGGGATGAACCGGCCTGGGTAGGTGCCGCACCACTCGTCGATGTGCCAGTCGTTGTAGGCCTGAACCATCGCGAGGGCGACGTCTTTGTCCTCGGTGCGGGCGAACAGCTGCCCGCAGAATCCGGGGAACGACGGGAAGCAAAGCGAGCCGAGAACGCCGTTGGCGTTCATGTCCTTGATCCGCTCGTGGATGTCGTGCGTTCCCGGCCGGATCTCGTCGAACGAGGTCGGCTCGATCCCGTACTCCTCCGGCGGCCGTCCGGCCACGGCGTTCAACGCGACGTTCGACATGACGCTGCCCTCGTACTCCCACGCGTTGGTCCCGTCCTCGCGGGTGATGAAGCGCGGCGCCAGGTCCTTGTACTTCGCGGGCAGACGCCCCTCGAAGACGTTGGGTGGCTCGACCACATGGTCGTCCACGCTCACCATGATCAGATCATCGACGTCCATCTCAGGCCCTCCCCTACCGATGTGGCGGTTCGAATACGCAGCCTACTACCGCCGACAATCCCATTTTCAGGGCTGTGAATTGGGCCCGGGCGGGGCCCCAACCCCGCCCTCCTCCGGAGCGGGGGGACCCCAACCCCACGCCCGACCGTGGACTCTGGGCTCGGGCGAGGGTGCTTACTCTTCGTCGATGAAGATGGCCCTCTCGGGGCAGTTCTGGCGGGCCGATTCGGCCTGGTCGAGCAGCTCCGGTGGGACTTCGGCCTTGGTGACGATTCCGTACCCGCTGTCGTCGGTGTCGAAGAGGTCCGGGGCCAGCACGTAGCAGCGCCCGTGCCCGGTGCACATGTCGGTGTCGATACGGATACGCATCACTTTGCCGATACTACGGCGGCCCGGTTGAACGTCCGGCTGGGTGCTCATCCGCGGCTACTTGGCCGGGGCGGGGCCGAATACGAGCGGGAGCTGCTCGAGCTGGCGCAGACCGGGGGTGAACACGAGGGTGGTGCCGGGCGCGATGTGGTACTCGGGAATCCTGCGGTGCCATTCCCGCAGCGCCACTCTCAGTTCCATCCGGGCAAGGTGTGAACCGAGGCACCGGTGAACACCGCCGCCGAAAGCGAGATGGCGGTTCGGGTTCCGTGCCAGGTCCACCGTGTCGGAGCCGGGGATCGCCTGCTCGTCGGTGTTGGCGGCACCGAGCGAGATGCCGACCTTGGTTCCCTTGGCGATCGGGCACCCGCCGATCTCGGCGTCGACCGCCGCGACCCGTCCCAACCCGGTGACCGGGGTCTCCCACCGGAGCAGCTCCTCGATCGCGGACGGGATGAGTTCGGGGTCGTCGACGATCGCTTGGCGCGCCTCATCGTTCTGTGCGAGGTACGCGAAGTCGCACTCGAGAGTGTCGGTCACGGTGTCGAGGCCGGCGAGCAGGAGAAGGAAGCACATCCCGAGGATCTCGTCCCACGTGAGCTTCTCGCCTGCGACTTCCGCGTCCAGGAACCTGCTCAGGAGGTCGTCGGTGCGCTTCTGCTCACGTTCCTTCAGCGCCGACTCGAAGTAGGAGTCGATCCTCGCCGCCGTCTCTCGCTGGCTCGATTGGATGTCCTCGATCGTCTCGCCCTGCGGCCTCACGATCCCGTCCTTCATTTCGAGGAACATGTCGAGGTCCGACAAGGGCATCCCCATCATCTTCAGGAACACGGCCGATGGGAGGGGGATGGCGAACTCGTTCCCGAACTCGCATTCGCCGCGGTCGATGAACTTATCGATCAGGCCGTTCACCAGCTTGGTCGTGTCACCTTCGATCTTCGCCATTTCCCTCGGAGCGAAGATCGGATCGAGGAGCCGCCGGTACTTGACGTGCTCGGGAGGATCTACCTGCAGCGGTATGAGCGGCCGCTTCTGGCCGAGGTCGACCGCCTCCATCGCAGACGAGAAGATGCCCGGATTCTGCAACGCGAACTCGACGTCCTCGCGGCGTACCACGTGAACTCCGCCGAACAGGCCGGGAACAACCGGTCCGACCTCGCGTAGTCGCTTCCAGAAGGGCTGCGGGTTGGAAGAGTTGGCAGGGTCGAGGAATTCGTTGGGATCGAACTGCTCGGTGTCGACTGTCTCGGTCATGTCACGACCTTTCCGGTGCTACGAGCGGGGCAGCCCGAGCACCCTCTCGGCGATGATGTTGCGTTGTATCTCCGACGCTCCCGCGGAGATGGTAAGGGCGAACGTGCGGAAGTACTGCTCGATCCAGGACGTGTTCTCGTCCGGCACGAGGGTGGTCGCGTGGACCGCAGGAGGACTCGCCTCGAGCACCTCCGGTCCTTGCACCTCGGCTGCGACCATGGCCAGGTTTCGGCGGGCCTCGCTGGCGAAGGCCTTCATCAGCGCCTGCTCCGGCGCGCTCCCTCCGCGAAGAAGCTTTCCGAATCCCCGGTACCCCATGCAGCGAGCTGCCGCGGTGTCGATGTAGGCGTCCGCGATCCGTTCGGCCAGGGCATGGCGCTCCGCCTCCGAGACCCGCCCGAGCCACGAGGGCGCGTCTCTCACCAGGCGACTTATGTCGTCGTCGAGGACGATCGAACTGGAGACCCACACCATCCCTCTCTCGTGGGCGAGAGAGCCGTTTGCCATCGCCCACCCGTCGTTGAGGGTGCCGACCAGGTTCTGCTTCGGCACGACGACGTCGGTGAGGAAGACCTCGTTGAGATCCGGGTACTCCGGAGCGACGATCTCCGGAAGCGGGCGGACAGTCATCCCCGGGGTCTCCATATCGACGAGGATCACGCTGATCCCCTTGTGCTTCGGAGCTTCAGGATCGGTCCGGCAGAACAGAAAACAGAAGTCCGAATGGCGGGCCCCCGACGTCCACACCTTTTGGCCGTTTATGACGAACCGATCCCCGTCGAGCACCGCTCGCGTGCTGAGCGAGGCAAGGTCGCTGCCCGCGCCCGGCTCGCTCATGCCGAGACACGCGCTCTTCTCTCCCCGCAAGATGGGAAGCGCGTAGTTCTCGATCTGCTCCTGCGAGCCGTAGTCGAGGAGCGAGGGGGCGACGATCCCGAGGCCCTGCGGGTTCGTGGTCCGCGGGACGCGGGCGCGCTCCATCTCCTCGAGGTACACGAGTTGCTCGGTCGGGCTGGCATTACGTCCGCCTCGCTCGGGCGGCCAGCCGGGAACCAGCCATCCGTCGTCGAACATCCGCCGCGTCCACCGTTTTGCCCAGACCGGGAGATGGCCCGACGAAAGAGCCGGGTCGGCGCGGATTTCTTCCTCCGAGGGCCGGTTGTCCGCCAGCCAGGCCACGAATTCGGCGCGGAAGCGCTCAACCGAATCGTCGAAGGTCAAACGCATCAGGCGGCCAAACCCAGAGCACGAGCGACGTTCGCCTTGTGGGCGGCAGCCGATCCGAACAGCAGGTCCCCGGACTTCGCCCGCTTCAGGTAGAAGTGGAGATCCTGTTCCCACATGTAACCGATACCCCCGTGGAACTGCAGACCATCCTGAACGATCAGCCTCTGACAGTCACCCGCCGCAGCTTTTGCCATTGACACGGCTATGGAACGTCGCGGGTCATCCTCCGCGATTGTCAAAGCGGCGAAATAAGCGAGGGAACTCGCTCGCTCCAACGCAATCAGCATGTTGACCAGGCGGTGCTTGATCGCCTGAAAGGATCCGATCGGCTTTCCGAACTGCTCGCGGTCCTTTGCGTATTGCAGGGTGCTGTCGAAGATGACCCGGCAGGTGCCGGTCATGCTCATCGCCACCGCGGCTGTCGCCTGCTCGAGCGCCCTCCTGATCCCGGCGGCTCCCTTCTGATCGCCGGGCTCGACCAGCACCGCGTCATCAGGAACGAGCACGTTGCGGAGCTCGACGTCGGCGAGTGGCTGGCTCGGGTCGAGCAGCTTCACTGCAGTACTGGTCACCGCGTCGGATGGGACGGCGAACGCCCCAATCCCTTCATCGTCGCTTGCTCGTGCGACGACGAGAATCGTCGTCGCATCGGCTCCGTCGAAAACGAACGACTTTGTTCCGTTCAGGACCCAACCGTCCCGCGTGCGTCTGGCCTCCGTGCTCATTCGCGACATGTCCCAGCCGCTGCCCTTCTCGGCAATGGCGACCGTTCCTATCGCGCCTTGGTCGAGAACCGTTCCCAGCAGAATTTTCTGTTGTTCGGGCAAGGAGGTCTCGAGGACCATGGGAACGAACTGCGCGACCGTGGACATGAAAGGTGCGGGCACGACCGCGCGTCCCATCTCCTCTGCGATGAGCGCCAACTCGGCGAAACCCATCCCGAGGCCCCCCATCGACTCGGGCACCGCGATAGCCGGCCAGTCGAGCTCGCATATGACCCGCCACAACCGATCGTGCTCTCCGTCTAGTCGCCCTTCGTACGCGGCTCGAACCACGGCCGGCGGGCACTCCCGTTCGAGCACCGACCGAACCGAGTCACGTAGCTGTTCTTGCTCTTCGCTCAGCTCGAAATCCATAAGGTTCTCCGATGGGCGTTGCCCTGTATGGAAGTGTTGTCCAACCGAGCAGACTGCACAGTTGGACAAGATTCACGTCGGGAGCTTGCCATGAGTCGTGCTATCCAGGCCGAATCCAACTCGAAACCCCGCGGCGCGTCGAACGACCGTCGGTGGCAGGAGGTGCTCGACGCAGCCGCGGCTCTGTTCGAGGAGAAGGGGTACCAAGCGACGACGCTGCAAGACGTCGCGTCTGCGGTGAAGATCCTCGCGCCCAGCCTCTACTACTACATCAACACGAAAGAGGACCTTCTCTTCTCGGTGATGCGACGTGCTCACGAGTTCGGCTTGACGTTCCTCGAGGAGCCTGCCGACCTGGCCGAAGCGGACGCCGAGACGCGCCTGGAGGCGTTCATCCGGCGCTGGATGGGCGGCACCTACCCGGCGCTCCGCGTCGTCGAGCGCGACATCCGTTTCCTCAGCGGCGACCGTCAACGCGAGGTGCTCGGATGGCGGGACCAGATGGACCACTTCGTCGCAGGGATCGTCCGCCAGGGCGTGAACGAGGGTGTGTTCGACAAGACGGTCGACCCGGGGGTCGCCTCCACCACCCTGTTCGTGGTTCTGAACGCCACCCGGACCTGGTTCAGAGAGACCGGCCGGATCTCGTACACCGAGTTGACCGACTGGTACGTGCGGCTGTTCCTGGCCGGGCTGCGCACCGGGATCCTGGTCGATCGATAGGGCCGGCCCGGTAGGACGGCTCGATAGGGCCGGCTTGACAGGGCTCCGCTGTCAGCGGCAATCTAACGTCTATTAGATAGACCGGCGTAGTTGGGGATGCCGGCTTACGGGGGTTCGCCGTGTCCGTACTCGCAGACTCGTTCGAAGACCAGGTCCCGGCCTCCAGCCGGCACCGCTCCGCGGCCAGGGCGACCGATTCCGCCTGCTCGGCGGCGAGGGTGGAAACACTCCGGGTGCGCAACCACCTGCGCAGCGGAGGGCTCGACGAGGATCATGTCGGGGCCCTGGCCGAGCTGGAGGGCCGGTGGCCGCCCCTCCTCGTCTGGGGCCGCAACCCCGACGTTGTGCTCGACGGTGCTCACCGCCTGGCTGCGGCCAAGCGCCTTGGTCACGACACCGTCGAGGTGGTCGTCTTTCACGGGAGCGCCGACGAGGCTTTCGTCGAGACAGTGCGGCGCAACATCGGGCACGGCCTGCCGCTTTCGGTGCCCGACCGCGCTAATGCCGCGCAGCAGGTCCTTCGCCGGCATCCAGACTGGTCCGACCGGCGGATAGCGGAGGCTTGCGGGTTGTCGCCGCACACGGTGGCCCGCTTGCGTGCCTCGCTTCCGCCGGCGGACACTTCCTCAGGGGAGGGCTCTGTGGCACACCGAGTTCGGAACAGCGCGCCGCCTGGCAACGGCAAAGGCTCTTCGAAGTCGCCGACCGCGTGCTCGGCCGACCGAATCGTCGATATCGAATCGAGGCTCGGCCGCGACGGGAAGAACCGCCCGGCGCAGCCCGGCCTGCTGCGCGACCGGGTGCTCGAAGCGCTCAGGGCCAACCCCGCCGGCTCATTGCGCCAAATCGCCAGCGTCGCCAAGGTGTCGCCGGAGACGGTGAGGCGAATCAGGCGCGAAGTCGAGCAACCCGGCGGTCCCGAGATGACTTTCCTCGCGGCGCTGCACGCGCCCGAGGAGTCCGACACCGACTGGCACGAAGACCCGGCCATGTGCGTGAAATCCGAGTTGGTTGGCTGGCTGGATCGGACCGACCCTTCCGGGGATCTGGAGCAGTTCGCCCTCAGTGTTCCGCTCAGCCGGGTTTACCAACTGAGCGACGAGGCCCGTCGCAGGGCGGCTCGCTGGGCCGCCTTCGCCGAAGTGCTCGAGGGCCGCGCCCGGGCGCGCAACCGCGGCTACTCGATCGTCTGAGTATCTCCGGTCAGCGGCTCGCAGATCCGGCACGGCTGGAGGCCCTGGATCTCGTGGCTGGCGACTTCTCGCAGCCCGCTTGGACGGCGCGCCACGATGGGGCACTCCGGTCGATGGAAGTTGTTCCCGCTTGCCGTTGCCACGAACCTCGCCCTCGACGGGGACCTCGCAAGCGCGGATCCGCTCGCAGCACCGTTCATGTTGTGATCACCGCCCGACGCAATCCCGAGTAGAGCGTCGCGAAGCTCCGCCTGGCTGCGCATCAGCTGCTGATGCTGGAGGTCGGCCTGGTCGTATATCCGGTAGAGCCAATGGGCCCAGTACAGCAGGGCCCCGGCGACGATGGCACCCAGCCCGAGAAAGCCGCCGCTCACCATGTAAGGGATCTGCTGCTGGTCTACGCGCGCGTGAGCTGCTCCGTACCAGGCGAGGATGATGCTCGCCACTCCGACCGGTATGAGGATCGAGCCGGCGAGGATCTGCCAGGTGTTGCGGATGTCGAAGCGCGGACGACCTGTTCGGCTCCCGGCCCCGCCCGGCCGGCCGGGCCCCCCCGACGGGGCGGTTCCGTCGAACCCGTTGTCATCGGTCCGTTCGGGTCTGTCGAAGTCTTGGTCCGCTGTCGCGGTGCCCCCGTACGGGTGGCCGGAGTCGCTCGAGTCGGAGCTCGCGTAGACATCGTGCTCGGCCGTGTCGTAAACGGTTGGGTCGTACACTTCTCGATCGTCACGCAGGTCGACGTCGCCGCCTGATTCATGGTGACGACGCTGGAGCGGTTGAGGAACCTTCAGTTTCACCTACGTCTCCCGTCGATCAGCTGCCAGCGGGCATAACCCAGCAGGCCTCCGCTGGACATGATGGCTAGAACGAAAACGAGCACAACCAGGCTCACCGGTATCGATTTCCCCACCCGGGCCAGCACGGCTTTGGCACCGGAGTAGCTGGCGCCTGGGCCGGTCGGTTGAATCGTCTGAGTAGTCGGCGCCAGGCTCGGCGTACCGCTCAACCCCACTCCTCCGGTGCCGCTCGAAACCGTGCCCGTCCCGGTCGACGATCCGATGCCGTTGTCCGCTCCGGTGAGCGAAGGAAGGCTCAACGAGGGAGTCGTCGGGAAGCTGGGGAACGGGTTGGCGGTCGCGCTCGCGGTCGCGCCCCCGAGCAAGACGTTGATGACGAACGGCACGGACGGCTGGCCCGGCGTGCCCGGCAGGCCGGGGGCAAGCGGAGCGATGCCGGGGACGGTCGGGGTGTTACCGCTGAGCGTGATGACCAATGCCCCGGAGTTGTTGGCCGTCTGCGCACCGTTGGTCGTCTCGGTCGGCGCGATCGTGTGAACGGAGAGACCTTGGGCGGTGAGGTTTTGAAGAAGGGTGTTGGCCGCCGAGATCAAACCTCCACCCCCGCCCTGGCTGACGAGGTGTATCCCGTCCTGGTCGATGTAAGCGCTCTGGCCGGCGACGGTGACCTTGCCGATCTTGAGGCTCGCGGACGGGGTGCCGTTGTTCCCGTCGGACGCGCCCCCGGCGGTTCCGGTGACGCTCGCGATCTGGATGACACCGGCTATGTCGATTCCGGTCACTGTGGATGTCGCGTTGCTGCTGACCGAGCTGTCACCGATCTGCTCGGTGTTGGTGACCTTGGCGCTGACGATGTGCACGACGTTGGCTGCGGATGCGATCGCCGGCCCGATCCCCACCTCACCGACGGTCGCGTCGACGTTCGCGCCCGTCGCCGACGTGTGGGAATTGGAGCTTGCGGCTCCCATCGAGAAGGCGGCGTTCTGCACGGCCGGGGTCGAGAAGGATTCGTCGGTTTTGTTGGTCGCGGATGGGGGGTACTGGGCTTCGGAGAGCACCGGCTCGTTCGGGACTGCCGGGCCGCCGAAGGTCTCGATCGCCGTCCCGAGGTGCGCCGCCGCGTCGCCCGGGTAGAGCGGCGAGCCGAGCGCGTCGATGTTCGGACCGCTCGAGACGTTCGTCCGGGTGAACGGTAGGTCAACCGAGAAGATGTTCCCGGTCGTTGCGTCACCTATGGGCAGCAGCCCGGGGCTGTTCACGTCCAGCTCGATCGCTGCGGATGTCGTGCCTAGGTTGTACCCCGCCAGTCCCGACGTTGTTTGAGCGACTGCTCCGGGTGCGGCCGTCATCCCGACCAGGCAGGTCGCGCTTAGGGAAAGAACGGCGATCCGTCGACCACGCCCATCCTTTTTCCGGGTCGTGACTTTCATCTCCCACCTCCCATATAGGTGGACGCCAGGCCCGTCTCGCGAAGGTCCTCCGGCTCTCCGACATCCACGACGCGACCCTTGTCGAGGACGTACGCGTAGTCGGCCAGCTCGAGAGCGGCCTCCACGTACTGCTCCACCAGCAGGATGGTCACCCCTCGCTTCGCCAGCGTGCGGACGGCGTCGAACAGCTGGTTCACGATGAGCGGAGCCAAGCCCATCGAGATCTCGTCGAGCATCAACAGGCGCGGGCGCATCATCAGGGCACGTGCCAACGCGAGCATCTGCTGCTCTCCACCGGAGAGGGTGCCTGCGAGTTGATTGAGCCTTGAACGCAGTGCCGGAAAGAGGTCCGTGCCTTCCTGAACGGCGTTGGTGGCCATGCGGAGCGCGTAGTCGGCCATCAACAGGTTCTCTTTCACGCTGAGGCTCGGGAAGATGCCTCTTCCTTCGGGAACGTGCAGGATCCCGCGACGGGTGATGTTGCTGGGGGCCTCCCGTTCGATCCGCTCGCCGTCGAAGGTGATGGTTCCCGCTTCGGGGCGTACCAGACCCGAGATGGTTCGCAGGGTGGTGCTCTTGCCGGCGCCGTTGGCACCGAGCAGCGCGACGACACATCCCTCCGGTATTGAAAAAGTCACACCGGAGAGCGCCCTCACGCCTCCGTAGGAGACGCTCAACTCGTCGAGCTCCAGGAGTTGGGTCATCCTGCCGCCGCCCTCACCTCGACCTCCGGGCCGCCGAGGTAGGCCGCGATCACCGCCTGATCGTTGCGGACCTCGTCGGGAGTGCCGACGGAAATGCACTTGCCGAAGTCGAGGACGGTTATCCGGTCGCACACTTCCATGACAAGCCCCATGTCGTGTTCCACCAGAAGGATGGCGATGTCGTCGACCGCGACCAGGTCGAGGAGGATGTCACGAAAACGGGCCGTCTCCGCCGAATCCAATCCCGAGCTCGGCTCGTCGAGAAGAAGCAACCGCGGGTTGGTGCACATGGCTCGACCGAGTTCGAGCAGACGGCCCTGACCGGTGGGAAGCTCTCCGGCGGGGCGCATGGCGATGTCCTGGATGCCCAGCCGTTCGATGACTTCGCCGACGAGTTGGTGACCTTCCCCCGATTGACGGCCGACGACGCCGCCGGGCACCGACGCCTCCCAGGCGCACAGCAAGTTGTCGTAAACGGTCAGCCCGATAAACAGCTCCAGCCGCTGGAACGTGCGGGCGATGCCCGCCCGGCCCCGGCGGTGCGGGGCCCATGACGTGATGTCGTGCCCGTCGTAGCGCACCCGCCCATGGGTGGGCGTGAGGACCCCGGTGAGGACGTTGAAGAGGGTCGTCTTCCCGGCCCCGTTCGGTCCGATCAGGCCGGTGATCTCGCCCGTCGCCGCACTGAGGTGGACGCTGTCGAGGGCGACCAGGCCGCCGAACCGGACGGTGACCTCGTCGCACCAGAGCAGCGCCGGGCTGTCTACGTCAGGCATGGGCTTCGAGCGGGGTTGTCTGTCGTGCTGCGTCGGCGGGCTCGAACGCCGGGGTCGGTTGTTCGCGAACGTCGACCAGCTCGATGTCGCCGCGGGGCAGGGGCTGGAACAGGGCGAGCAGCTTCTGGACGATCTTGACGGTGAGCGCGATCGGGCCCTCGGGATTGTTGGCGATACCGATGACACCGACCGCCACGCCTAGCGGGATGTACTGCTCCACCGAGGCTGGGATCGGGAACAGCTGTGCCCCGAATACCGCACCGGCCATCAGGGCTCCCGCGACGAGTGAGCGACCTCCCAGAACGACCAGCAGCAGCAGTTCGAGGGAAGCGTTGAAAGAGAAGTCCGTGGGGCTGACGGTGAGCCGGGCGGCGGCGAACAGCGAGCCGGCGAACGCGGCCCCGGCGGCGCACAGCGCGAAGGTCATCAGCTTGGTGAGCGTGAGGTTGACACCGAAGGTGGAGGCGGCAAGGGGGGAGTCGTTGATCATCTGCAGGCGCCGGCCTATCGGCCCGCGCCGCAGCAACGCAGCCACGATTGCGTAGACCCCGAGGACGAAGAGGCAGAGGTAGTAGAAGCTGGTCGTCGACGCGAAGCTCCACGGACCCAGGTGAGGCCGGTGGATGTTCATGCCGGTGGAGCCGCCGCTGATCGACGAGTTGCTGAATATAAGGCTGTCCATGAGCAACGCGAAGGCCATCGTCGCCAGTGCCAGGTATAAACCGGAGAGCCGAAGGGAGGGAAGGCCCACGATCACTCCCACCGGCACGGCGATGAGTGCCCCGAGAAGGGCCGCCGGGAGGAAGTTGCCGCCGTGCGCCCCGGCGAGATGGCCGACCGTGAACGCCCCGATTCCCACGAAGCTGAACTGGGCGAGTGATATCTGTCCCGCCCATCCGGTTAGCACGACGAGGGTTATGCCGATCGCCGCGTAGATGACGCCGATGGTGACGTCGCCGAGTTGGGCCGGCTTGATGAGAGCCGGGAGCACCAGGCCGATTCCGACGATGATGGCCCCGGCGGTGATCGTCGAAGGACCGATAGGCCTGGGAGGGGGGCTACGCAGCGGACGCGAGGAGGAACGCACCTCGGTTAGCCGCTTGCCGTAGACGATCAGGAGGATGTACAGCCACGCGGCAGGGATCGAACCCTCGATGTCGGCGACGTAGCCGACGCTCCCGTACTTGGTCAGGATGCTCTGGACGACCCCAAGTGCGATCGCGGCTACGAACGCGATAGGCAGGCTGACCAACTTTCCCTGGACGGCCGGCGAGAAGGCGTAGATGACGAGCAGCACGAGCGCGAACACGTCGAGGCCTTCGAACGAGCTCAGCAGTATGCCCACCAGCCCGGCGAACACGCACGAGAGCACCCATGCCACCCGGCTGATCGTCTCTGCGCGGACGCCCGCCAAGGCGGAGAGGTCGCGGTTGTCGATCACCGCGCGGCTCGCCATGCCGAACTTGGTCCTGCGCTTCAACAGCCAAAGCCCGGCACCCACGGCAATTGCAATGAGCAGAGTTGCCAGCTGGTCGTAACCGACGTGGAGGTGCGCTCCGACTTTGAACGTCGACGTCGGAAAGATGCTGCGCAGCCCGCGAGCCTGTCCGCCGTAAACGATCGGTACGAGCGCCTGGAAGAAGGCGAGCACGCCGAGAGACACCACGATCTGGATCTCCGCGGGCGCCGCGGTCAGCGGGCGGAAGAGCCGTTCGAGGAGCACACCGATCAACGGGGCGAGGCCGAGCAGGACGATCGGCAGGGAGTACCACTGGCTGATCCCCGAAACGTCGCGAAGCTGAGAGAAAGTGAACGCACAGAACATCGCGATAGCGCCGAACGAAAAGTTGAAGATGCCGGTGATCTGATAGTTGAAGACGAGGCCCATCGCTGCGAGCGCGTACACCGCTCCGGTGAAGAGCCCGATGACGATGTAAGGAAACACGAGTGCCTCTTACGAAGCCGGGACGGCCACAAGGTTGTTGGAGCAGAAGAACCCGCTCGAAGGCCACACCCGAACGAAGTCGTTGCCCTTGACCTGAAGGTCGACGAGGCAGTTGCCCGGCTGTTTGGTCGTCTCGTTGGACGGCGCCATCGCGCCCCTGGTGTCCCAGACCCCTAGACCGCCCAGGATGCTCCTGATCGAGGCGCGGGTCGGATTGGGACCCGATTTGATCAGCGCGTAGAGGAACATCTCCGCCGAAGCCCACGCTTCGATCCCGAAGGCGCTGGGCTGCTTGCCCGGCTCGAAGGTACGGAGCTGCGACTGGTAGAGGTTTACCGCCGGCTGGGATTCGTTGAACGGAATGAAGTTCAAGAACACCTGGAACCCCTGCGCCTGCTGCTGGCCCGCGGTCGAGATCTGCGCCGGCGTGTAGCCGTCGAGGGTCGTCCCCGCGTAGGTCGGGTGGTAGCCCTGGTTGTACATCGCATCCAGCAGCTTGTCGTTGCCGGTCACGTCCATGGTGGTGAACACCCCGTCGCAACCACGTTGCTGCATGGTGAGAACGTCAGACGTCAGGTTGGGGGAGGCGGGTGAGACATTCTCGTCCTCGTAGCAGTCCTGCGATCCGGTCTGCTGGAAGACCTTCACGAACTGGCGAGCAGCGAGGGAGCTGATCGGGATGTTGAAGGCGAGGAACGCCATCTTGGTCGGGAGCTTCCCGTTGGCCTTGAGGCCGGCGGCGAGGGTGTCGTAGATATAGTCCTGGCCGCCCTTCGTCTGGGCTCCGAAGGTCCCGGCCGTGAAGTAGTTGGGGCTCTGGCCTCTCGCGAAGTTGATCGCCTGACCCAGGTCGGGGATTCCGGCTTGCTGCATCGCGGGGACACCCCCGTTGTCCGCGTCTGACGTCGAGCCGACGAACGCCAACGACTTGGGGATCAGGTCCTGGATGTCCGCGGCGTTGTGCGAGGCGTCCTGGCCGTCGTCCTCGACCGACAGGTTGAGCTTGCGCCCGCAGATCCCTCCCGCGTTGTTCACTGCGGCGAACAGAGCAGTGACCGCCTCTGGGCCCTGGTTGAAGTTGTTGGACAGGAGCCCACTCAGCCCGCTCACGTTGCCGACGTTGATGGTGGTCGGCGTCACACCTACATCCGACGCCCTGTTGGCGGAACTGGCCGGGCAGTACGCCGCCTCGGCAGCAGGGTCGAGGTTGAACGTCTGGGGGCCGAGCGCCGCGACCGCCGCCGGGGTGGCGCCGCTGGCTGCGCCGCTGCCGCTCTGTGCCGCCTGGCCGCCGCCCCCTCCGGTTCCCCCGCCGTTGGAGCCGATTCCCAGACTGGACAGCGTGGTCGGCGTGCCGGCGGCCTGAGCGCCCGGACCGCTAGCGGATCCTGGTCCCGAGCCTCCCGATCCGTTCCCTGGCCCCACCTGGGCGGCGGGGAAATAAGGCGGGACTCGCGCACCGCATGCCCCCAGCAGACCGACGACCGCCGCCATCGTGACGACCGTTCTTGTTTTGGACCAACTCACCTATCCGACCCCCCAGTCAGGTCGCGGACTCAGACGGGAATCTGACCCTCCGGCCAGCGTAGATACCCGATCGTGGACAGCAGGTGGCATGCGCTACACAGATTTCGGCCCGCGACGCGCCGCCACCTGCCGTGCGCGCTCAGGGCATGTCCGTTTTTCCGGTGTTGTTTCAAGCAGCCTTAGCGGTGTCGACGTGCATGAGTCGGGCTAGGTTCCCGCCCATCACCAGGCGAACTTCCTCGTCACTGAGTCCCTTGAGATCGTCGACGAAGGTCAGCGGGTCGGCCAGCCCTTCCGGGTGCGGGAAGTCGGAACCGAACAGAACCCGTTCGGCGCCGATGAGCTTCACCAAGCCGATTGGGTCCTCCTCGTGGAAGGGGTGGACGTAGATGTTGCGCTTGAACACGTCGATCGGGTTCTCGTCGAACGCCTGCGGGGCGAACTCGTACGCGTGCTCGAAGGCTTCCATTATCGGACGCACCCAATTCGATCCGTTCTCGACGGGCGCGAAGCTCAACGTCGGGAATCGGGAGCAGAGCCCGTGGCCGACCAGGGAAGCGACCGTGTCCATGATCGGGCGGCTCTGATGCCCGACGATCACCGCGAAGCCCGATGTGTTGACGAACGGGAGCATCTCGCCATTGCGAAATCCTTCCCATTCGTTGACTTGCCGCTGATAGCCGCTGTCGGAAGCGTGCATCCCGACGAGGATCCCGGCCTCCGCGACCCGGGACCAGAAGGGGTCGAACTCCGGCAGAGCGGGCGAACGTGGGCCCATGAAACCTGGCACCGGCGCCGGCCGGACGAGGATCACCCGCGCGCCTCTTTCGAGCACCCATTCCAGCTCCTCGATGGCTCGCTCGACGATGCATAGCGAGATGACGGGCGTCGGGAAGATCCGTCCCTCGTAGTTGAACGTCCAATGCTCGAGCATCCACTGGTTGAGGGTGTGGATGACCGCGTGGGTCGCAAGAGGATCGTCGCGAAGCCGTTCTTCGAGGAGGCTCGCGAGCGTCGGCCACATCAGCGCGCGGTCGACTCCCAACTCGTCCATCAGCTTGAGCCGCGGTTCCGGCTCCATGAACGCCGGCAGGGACCGGATCGGCTTGCCCATGATCTCCCGCCGCGACTTGCCTTCGGGGTTGCCGGACTTGAAGTACTCCTCTTGCGCGCCGGGCGCTGCGACCACCTCGAAAGTGGGATTCGGTATGTAATCGCTGATGACGTTGCGGACAGCGATCTTCGTTCTTCCCGCGACCTGCACGTACTTGATGAGGCCCTCGTACTCGGGAGGAAGGAACTTGGTGAACGCGTCCGTCGTTTCGTACATGTGGTTGTCTGCGTCGAACACGGGAAAGTCGAGCACGCGTGACGGCATCGGATCTTGCTCCTTGTTTCTAAGAGCCTGAAGCGGAACGTCTCAGGTTTGTAGAGGTGGTCCCCCCGGTTTCCCGACGGGAAACCACCCTTTCAAGAAATGGTAACACGCAACGAGGGCGGGCGGAAAATGGCGTTTTCGCCTAACGCGTCAGTTTGGACTCGGTTCCGATACGGGTAAAACCCGATACTTGTGCTGGCGGGTGGTTCAGAAGCGAGATTCGTCGCGCGCGCCCTTGCGGTGCTGGTTGCGGCCGTGCTCGTAACGGGGGTCGCAGGGGCGGAGGGCCTCTCTGGATCACCGGGAATGCGACCGGCAGCAAGCCCCGGCCCAGAGCCCGACCGTTTCCTGTCCGGGCGCCCCGACAAGTTCTTGTCCGTATACCCCGACAAGTTCTTGTCCGTGTACATGGACCCCAACGGGCGAATCGTTCGCCGGGATCAGGGTGGCGACACTGTGAGCGAGGGGCAGGCGTACGGGATGCTGATCGCGGCCGCCACCGGCGACGGGGGCGACTTCAACACGATCTGGTCGTGGACCCAGCACCACCTTCAACGGCCCGATGCGCTACTGGCTTGGCACTGGGACAACGGGCGGGTCGTGGACCAGATGCCGGCATCCGACGCCGACATCGACGCGGCGTGGGCGCTCGCGGTCGCTTCCGGCCGGTTCGGCTCGGCGGTGCTGGCCCAGGATGCGGGTCGGATCGCCGCCTCGGTGCTGACCGAGGAGACCGAAGTCACCCCGATCGGACGGATCCTGGTAGCGGGCCCGTGGGCGATGCCCTCCCGGATCGCCGAGCCCGGCTATCTCGCGCCAGAGGCCTTTACCATTCTCTACCAGCTCACAGGAGATCCGGGATGGTCGCAGCTCGAGTCGACCTCCCTGCAGCTGCTGCTTCGTGCCATGTTCGGTCACCGGCTGCCGGCCGACTGGGTCTCGGTCAGCACAAGCGGAGCGGTCGAACCGATCCCCCCGCCCTCGCACGCCGGATCTCTTGTTTCCTACGGCCTTGGGGCGGCGCGCGTTGCAACCTGGTGGGCTTCGAGCTGCGTCAAGGCGGAACGAGACGTCGCGTCGAACGAGTGGCCGCTGCTCGCCCCAGCGGCACGTTCGGGTGCATTCGACGTATCTCTCACCCTCTCGGGCCAACCCCAGAGCCCGGCGGTCAACGCAGCGATGGCGGTGGGAGACGGCATGGCCGCCGTAGCCGCCGGCGATCGTGCAGAAGCGGATCCACTACTGGCGTCGGCCTCACGACTCGACCGGCGGTACCCGACCTACTACGGCGACGCCTGGGTCGCGCTGAGCCGCCTCCTGACCACGACCGACCGTCTCGGCGGCTGCCCGCCGATGAAAGAATGAATTGCCGTCGTAGATATAACGCGGTGACTTTGATACATTCTGCCGCGTGTTTGTGGTTGAAAGGCGATCTTCACAACGGCCATTCTTTGACGATCCTGAGAAAACCTTAAAACCGAATTAACCTTGGCGCACGCCACCGGCCGCGTGGCGGACAATCCTTGACATTGGCCGGTTACCCTGGGGTAAAGTACTTCCTGGCGACCTAAATACGAGGCTTTTGCTCGGCGGCAGCTGGGCATCTCGATCCTGTCCACAAAAGGGCAAAGCCTACCCCCCCACACCCTGGATTAATCCCGTGGTACTCACGCACAAGGTGGTCAGCTAATTGCGCCTAGACGTCATCGTTCCTGCCCACAATGAAGCCCACCGGATCGACCGAACCCTGAACGCCTTCCGGTCGAGGATCAGCGACCCTGCCGTGCGCTTCTTTGTGGCGCTGGACCACTGCACGGACGGCACCGAGGAGCTGGTCGAGCGGCACGCCCGGATCGACTCGCGGGTGGAGGTGGTGAGCTACCCGAAGCTGGGAAAAGGCGGGGTCATCATGGAGACCCTCCGGCGCTGCGACGCCGATCTGGTCGGCTTCGTCGATGCCGACTGTGCCACCCCGCCTGCCGAGTTCCTACGCCTGGTGGACATAGCGGCCACCGCCGACGTGGCGATCGCGTCGAGATGGCACCCGGCGGCCGTCTTGCCCAGCCCGCGGGCGTTCAGCCGCAAACTGGAAAGCCGGTTGTTTGCCCGCATGGTCCGGGCGATGTTCGGCCTGCCCTACCGGGACACGCAATGCGGGGCGAAGGTCCTTCGCAGCAACGTGGTAAGGGCCGTCGTGCCGTTGCTTTCGTCTCGCGACTTCCTATTCGACGTCGACCTGCTTCTGGCCTGTCAGCGTTTGGGTTTCCGCGTCGTCGAGGTGCCGACGGTATGGGTGGATCAGCCCGGCTCCCGTCTTCATCCGGCACGGGACGGCCAGCGGATGGCGCTATCAGCCCTTCGGTTGTGGCTGCACTCGAGGGTCCTTCCGATCGAGGCCCCCGAATCTGCCCACGGCGAAGAGCTTGCAGTCGACGAGGAGGAGCTCGTTGGCGCCGATTGAAGCGCAACGCCCCGACATCGCCATGATCGCTCCGTACCCAAGTCCGGGCTCTCCCACGACCAGCGGCGTCGCCTGGTACTCCCAGAACCTGGCGAGGGCCTTGGCCGACGAGGGCGCAACCGTCACCGTTGTGGCGCCCTCGAACGACCCGGGCTCGCCGTCGGAACTGGACGGCCGGGTCCGGGTGCGACGCTGCTTCGCCAAGGGCCCAGCCGGTCTCATGCGCGCGTCCGTCGCTGCACTGCGGAGCGGGGCTCGGGTCACCCATGTTCAGCACGAGGCGTTCCTGTTCGGCGGCCCCGAGGCCGTTCCAGGCTTGATCGGCGGGCTGGCCAGGTTGCGTAGAGCCGGAACCGGACCTGTCGTCACGATGCACCAGGTCGTCCGGCCCGGCCAGGTGGACAAATCCTTCACCGAACTGCACCGCGTGTCGATGCCTGCGCCCTTGGCGAGGGCGGGCCTGTCGACGCTGCAGCAGTCGATCGGTCGAATCGCCCGCCGAACGATCGTCCACGAACGCGCGTTCGCGAGGCATGTCCCTGGGTCGGTCGTGCTCCCCGTCGGGTCGATCAGGAGTGCGGCGGCGGACCCGGCCCTGCGACAGGGACACGAGGTTTCGGGACAGTCAGACGGGCGCCCGTCAGCGCTACGGGCGCAGTACGGCATCGAACCGGACGAGTTCGTCGTTCTGTGCTTCGGCTTCGTCGCACCGTACAAGGGGCTCGAAGCGGCGCTCTCGGCTGCCGAGATCGCCGGGCATCCGGTTCGTCTCGTGGTGGCCGGAGGCGAGCATCCCCGACTTTCCGGGCAGGGTTACCTGGACGGACTCGAAGAGCGTTTCGGTGCAACTGCGACCTTCACCGGGTACGTTCCCGAACCCGACGTGAGCCGCTGGTTCCGAGCCGCCGACGCAGTTTTGCTCGCGTATCCAACGGCTTTTTCGAGTAGCGGAGTTCTGGCGCTG
The DNA here is from genome assembly GCA_036378675.1 of Acidimicrobiales bacterium. NCBI lineage: Bacteria > Bacillati > Actinomycetota > Acidimicrobiia > Acidimicrobiales > Acidimicrobiales bacterium. Next base: position 48,884 of record DASUWA010000010.1, on the reverse strand, counting down.
GCATTGGAGTACGGCGTCCCCGCCTTGCTGTCACCCCCGCTCGCCGAGATGACCGGTCTGCCGCCTGGGATGTCGACGCCCCTCGAGCCGGGCCTGCTCGCTCAGCGACTCGAGTCCCTGGCGAAGCGAGGCACCGAGCTCGCTGAAGTGGAGAGATGGTCCGCAGGCCTTGCCGAAGGCCGATCGTGGCCAGAAGTGGCCCGGCGTCACCTCGAGATCTACGAGGAGGTGACCGATGCCAAGCGTTCTGCTTCCCGCGGTCACCGGGCGTGATCCGCTGGGGGCGCGAGCGCTGGTTCGCGCCTTCCGCTCTGCCCTGGACGGCCACGACCTTCGGGCTTCCTCGGCGGGACCGATTCGGGCCTCGCTCTCGGACGAGGGCCGGCAGGCGGATGCTGTGGTGCTGGCCGGCTGCGACCTCTTCTCCGGAAAAGGCTTCGCTGCCGCGACGGCGGCAGCGCTCACCTCCCCGCTCGATTCCTCCTTCCCGAGGAGCGTCAACCGGCCACGCCGGCCGCTGGCGCTGGTAGGAGTCAGCGCCGGCGGTCCTCTTACGGCGAGCGAGAGGTGGGCGGCACGCCGGCTGGTGCGGCGCGCCGATCTCGTCCTTCTGAGCGACGACGAATCGGCTTCATGCCTGGCGGGTGCGGGTGTGCCCGCGCCGATCCGGGTTGCTGCGGACCCGGCGTGGATGTCCCTGTCGCCGGCGGCTTCAGGCCCGTCATCCGGCCAGTCGGTCGTGGTGGCGCTCGACGCCTCGGCTGCGCGCGGGGTCCAAACCGAGTTGTTCCTCGGCTTGAGAGAGCTCGCGCTCCACGGCGTGCGAGTCGACCTTCTGCCGTGGACGGGGCTCGGGACCGCCGACTTCGCGCTCGCCGAGGAGCTATTCGCCGAGATTCGCTCCGCCGGCGGGCTCGCGGAGATCGTGCCTCCGGCGATGGACCTCACCGGAGCGGCCGAGGCGATGGCCGAGTCGGGCGCCGTCGTTGCCATGCGGTACCGGGCGATCCACGCGGCGGCCGCCGCCGGAGTGCCGGTGGTGGGAATCGCGGTCGAGACCCGCATCCGCGGCCTCGCGTGCCGCCTCCACCAGACCTGGCTCCCCCCGGCAGGTTTCCGAGAGTCACTCGCTCCGTCTGTTCTGCGCGCTGCCGACTCCGCAGGCCCAAGTCCTGCAGCCGTGAAGGAAGAAGTCGCCAGGGCGGAGGCGGGACTCGCGCTTCTGCGTCTGGTCCTCGAGCGCGGTGACGTCGAGACGACCGACCTCGAGGGCGTCCCGCTGGCCCCCGATCCGTGGCTTTAACCACTCAGGGGGGCGCCGAAGAACAGCTCGTCGTCCTCTCCTACCGTGAACCGGCTACAACGGGGCGCCGGCTCGGAGGTGAACAGGCCGGTGTCGCGCTGGGACAGATGGCCGCCGGTGCCGGCAACCTCGTGTTTGCCCTTGCCGCTGCGCGAATCCTGGATCCGGCAGGGTTCGCCCGCCTGAGCGTCTTCCTCGGGCTCTACCTCGTTCTCAGCCTGCCGGCGACGAGCCTTTCGGCTGCGACGGCCGTCGATCCACGCAAACGCGATGCTCTCCTGCGGAAGGTCTCGGCCGTGAGCCTGCTGCTCGCGGTCGTTATGGCCGCCGCCTCACCGGGGTTGGCAGCACTACTCAACGTTCCCATCCCGATGGTCGTCGGCCTTGCCGCAGTGCTCCCCGCGTCCGCGCCGCTCGCGCTGGACCGCGGTCGTCTATACGGGACCAGGCGGCATAGGCGTCTCGTAGAGAGCCTCGTGGCGGAACCGGCGGTCCGGCTTTCCGTGGGGCTCTCGCTCGCCGCCTGGACCGGTCCGGTCGGAGCGGCGGCGGGCGTGGTCATCGCTGCATACACGGCGAGAGAAGTCGCCCGTGGCCGACGGCATGCCCGGCGCCGGCTCTACCAATCGCGGGCGTCCGCAGGCAGGGAGGGAACGGCCGGCTGGACAGCAGCGGCTTTCGCCTTGCTCGCTTTGCTGCAGACCCAGGATCTCGTGTTCGCCAACGCGATCCTGCCCGGAGGAAAGGCAGCCGCTTACGCTGCCCTGTCCACACTCGGAGGTGCTGCCGCGTTCGCGACTGTCACCATCCCGCTCGTTCTGCTGCCCCGAGCCGTACGGCGGGACAAGCACAGCCTGGCGGTCGCGGCGGGTCTTGCCGGGGTGCTCGGGATGTCCGCCGTGTCCGTGACTGCGATCGCTCCGCACGCGTTGAGCGTCGCGTTGTTCGGATCCCGCTACGGGTCCATCACGCCGTACCTGGTGCCGTACATGATGGCGATGGGCCTGCTGGGAATCGGCCGGGTCCTTGTCGCGCACCGCTGCGCAACCGGGGCAGGTCCGCGTACAACTTTGGTGGCCGGTGTTGTCGTCGTCGGTCAGTGGGTTGCGATTGCCATATGGGGCCGAAGTGTCGGCACCGTCGCGGCCACGACGGTGGCCGCTACCGCGGCGCTACTGGTGGGTATCGGCGTCGAGTCGCTCGTCGTTCTTCGAGCGCCGGCCGTCGGCAGTCATTTCATCAGGAGTGGCCAGCGGATCGAAGCGGCCGTCTCGTCGACCGCGCACGGCTTGCCTCGGCGCGCTATTAGCAGCCTAGGACGCGCCGCCCACGATCCGGTTGTCCTGGCCATGTCGGCAGTCACCCTCGCCGGGTTGGCGGTGAGGTTCGTCGTGCCCAGAGGCATATGGCTCGACGAGGCGACGAGCATCCATCAGGCGTCGATGCCTTTCGGCGAGATGCTGAAGAACCTCGGTTCCACCGACGTCCATCCGCCGCTGTACTTCGCCGTTCTTTGGACGACCGACCATCTCATTGGAAGCGGGCCCCTCGCGATGCGGTTGCCGTCGGTCCTGGCCGGAACGCTTGCCGTGCCCGCCGCTTACCTGGCGGCGCGCGACCTGTGGGACCGCAGGTCGGGCGTCATCGCCGGCGTGCTCGCGTCGGTCGCCCCGATCCTTGTGTGGTACTCGCAGGAAGTCCGCATGTACTCGCTGTTCATGCTCTTCGCACTTCTCGCCCTTTGGGGTCAAGCGCGCGTCCTTCGGTACGGGACCGCCGGCGGGTGGGTCATCTACGTCCTGTCGAGCGCGGCTCTCGTCTGGACCGAGTACTTCGCGGTCTTCCAACTCGTCACGCAACAGGCTGTATTCGTAGCGGCAATCATCCGCCGGCCCCAGCAGCGCCGGCAACTACTGGTCGCCCTGCTTATCGCCACGTTCCTCATGGCCGTGCTGATCGCGCCCCTCGAGCCGTTTGCCTGGCACCAGTTCGTCGTCAACCAGACCGCCGGCAAGGGATTCGGAGCACCGTCGCAGGTCGGGCTTGCAGGCGCGCAATCGATCTCGGTGTACACAGTCCTGGCCAACCTGGCCTGGGCAGTGGTGGGGTACCACTCGGCCGCTGTCATGGCCGCAATCGTGGCTCTTTGGCCCATCGGGATCTTTCTGGCCCTGTTCCTGCTCGGCCGGAACATGACCGATCGCACGGCGGCGGTGCTGGCGACTGCCGTGGTTCCGGTCGTTCTGCTCCTCGCGATCGGACTGGTCAAACGCAACCTGTTCGAGGTCCGCTACTTGTCGGGAGTCGTCGTGGCTCTTCTGTTGCTCTGCTCCCGTCTGGTAACCGGAGCGTCCCGGAGCATCCGCATGCAGGCCACAGCATGCGTCGCGATCGTCGCGTTACTCGCCGGGTCGCTCGGCGACGAACAGGTGAACGGGTCCAACCCGCGCCTCTACGACTTCGCCGGTGCGTTGCACGCCGTGCAGGTCAGATACCGCCCCGGCGACCTCCTCGTCTACTCACCCGGAGACCTCGATCTTGTCGTCTCCTACTACGCGCCGCACATCGACGCGGTACAGCTGGGTCAGGCCGAGGTGGGACGACCCGCGGGCACCGAGCTGTTCGTGCTCGGGAGCTCCAATCTCATGGCTCCCAACGAGCCTTCGCAGCTCGGCAGATACTTGTCCGACCTGCGCCACCAGGACCGTCTGGTGGCTGTCGTGAAGAAGGCGAACGCGACCGTATGGGTGTTCAAGGTATGAGCCGTGTTCAAACTGTGAACGCCACGACCTGGTCTCCTACAGAAGGATCGGAGCGTGCCCGCCGCCGGCTGCGGGTTCTCCTTCCACTGGACCTGGTCTTCAGCGTCTGGTACTTCGTCTGGCTTCTCTCCCCGGGACGAGTTGGCAACCCGGTGCTGTACGGAATGCTTCTCGCCGCGGAGATCTTCAACCTCGTGCAGGCGACGGGGTTCTGGTGGACGATCTCGCGGGCTCGAGAACCCGCCCCTCGCCCGGATCTGTCGTGGGCGCCTCCGCTCAACGTGCTCATTCCCGTGTACAACGAGGAGCCCCGCGTCGTGGAGTCCACCCTCGCGGCGGCTTGCCAGCTGGACTACCCGAACTTCTCGGTGATCGTTTGCGACGACGGCGACAGCGACGAGATCGCCCAGCTCGCGGCCGGATACGGCGCGGGATACCTTCGCCGCGGGGATCGCCGCGGCGCCAAAGCCGGCAACCTCAACCACGCCCTCCGGTCCACGACGGCGCCCCTGGTCGCGGTCTTCGACTGCGACCACGCGCCTGATCCGGATTTTCTGATGTCAACGGTTCCGCACTTCTCCAGCACCGATGTCGCTGTCGTGCAGACTCCGCAGTACTACTCCAACCACGCGACCAACCCGGTGGCAGCGGCCGCGTGGAGCCAGCAAGCCCTGTTCTTCGGCGTGATAGCCCGGGGCAAGGACGCGCTCGGATCGATGTTCTGCTGCGGGACCAACGTCGTATTCCGCAGGTCTGCGCTGGAACAAGTCGGCGGGATTCCCGAAGGTTCGGTAACCGAGGACTTCGAACTGTCGATCTACCTCCAGGAGCGAGGCTGGCGCACCGTATACGTGCCGGAGGTCCTCGCCCGCGGGCTCGGCCCGGAGGACATGGCTTCATACGTCAGCCAGCAACAGAGATGGTCCCGAGGTTGCCTCGCCGGAGCAGCTACCGCGATCCGCGCAAGGCTGCCGCTTCGCCAGAAGGTCCAGTTCCTCCTGTCCGCCCTCTACTTTCTCACCGGCTGGACCTACCTGGTCTACATGACCCTGCCGGTTGTGCGAATCCTCGGCGGCCAGCAGGCCCTTGCCGGGGCGACCGCCAATCAGTTCCTCGCGCATTTCGTTCCGTACTTCTGCGCCAGCATGGTCACCGTCGCAGTCGCCGGCCAAGGGAGCTACAGCTTCGCTGCGTTCGCCTTGATGGAGTCGAGCTTCTGGATTCACATCAGCGCCGCTCTGCGCGCTCTGGTCGGCGCCCGGGCGTCGTTCGTGGTCACGCCGAAGGTCGGCAGGTCGGGCCGGCAGCCGCGGGCGGTGTGGCCGGCGCTGCTGGCTCTCGCGGTCCTCGTCGGGACCATCGTCGACGGTCTGGTTCGCGGGAGGTCTCCCGGCACTTTGAACAATGTCGCCTTTGCGGGCCTGCACATAAGCGTTCTTCTTGCCGGCGTCTGGCCGGCGCTCGCCGGGGTCCGAGCGGTGAACTCTGCCCAAGCCAGTGACCGGACCAACGAATTGAGCCTCAAAGACGTGCGCGAGCCTGCGGTTCTCAACTATCAATAAGACAATGGCGTGCGATGACCCCGCTACGGGTCCGGCCGGCGCACCCTCGGCGGTATGACGGCGCTCGTCGTCGGTCTTACCGTTGCGGTCGCGTTGCTGGCTCTTCTCGTGGCTGGACTCCTGCGCGCTCACGCCGAGGTACTGAGAACGCTCCACCAGATGGGTGTGAGCCTCGACCCCGCAGACTCTTCATCCGGAGATCTTGACGCCGCGACATCCCATGCAGTCGCGCCGCCCACCGTTCGGGGATCCGGCGACCCGGCCGGCAACGGGGTTCGTCCCACCCCGGAACGCCCTCTCGCCTCGGACATAACCGATATCACCGGCCAAAACCCGCAAGGCGATGCGCTCAGCGTCGCGGTCGCCGACGTGAATCACGACACCCTCCTCGCGTTCCTGACTTCGGGGTGCGCGACGTGCCGCGGGTTCTGGGACTCGTTCCGAGGCGACGCCCCCGCCGTTCCCGGCGGAGCCCGGCTGGTTGTCGTGACGCGAGGGACAGAGGCGGAGTCCCCGGGCGCGATCGTGGGACACACCGGCGGCGGCGGGCCGGGTACCTCGCGGGTTCCTGTCGTGATGTCCACCGAAGCCTGGGAGCACTACGACATTCCCTACGCGCCCTACTTCGTCTACGTCTCTGGAGAAGCCGGGCGTGTCGTCGGGGAGGGCGTTGCGTCCACGTGGGATCAGGTGCGGACCCTTGTTTCGAATGCGGTTGCGGACGGGACCACAAGTTTCGGCCGGCGCCGGTCGCGCGCCGATCGGGAACGTGATGCCGATGCCGATCGGGCGCTCGCCGAGGCGGGGATCCGCCCGGGCGATCCCAGCCTGTACCCGGACCGAGGATGACGACCTCCGGGATCCGTCGGATCGAAGCCATGGGTCTGGCGGTCGTTCCGCCCAGCGGCTGGGAAGCCACGATCTACCGCCGGCCTGCGAGGCCAGAAGAGCGAACCTTTCCGGTCGTGCACGCCGCGACCGTGCCGATCCCATCGGAGCGCGGCGACTACGGCGGAGGTCTCGTCGAGATGCTCGGTGCTTCGGACGTCTTCGTGAGCCTTCTCGAGTTCGGGCCCGACGCCGCCGGGAGCGCGTTGTTCCGCAGCGCCGCAGCCATCCCCGGTTTGACGCCCGACGCCTTCAGGCCCCGGCAACTCCAGCGCGTCATCCGCGGCCAGGCCGGCGTGCAACGGTTCGTCACCGTCCGCGGACGGGCCTTCTGCTTGTACGCGGTTATCGGATCGATTGCCAACCGGGTTCCGTTGACGGCTCGGGCAAACCAGCTCATCGGATCGTTTTCGGTGCAACCCGCATGACGGCACCCGCGATCACCGCCCCTTACCTCGCAGAGGTCGTGCTCCTCGGAACCGCAGGGCTGGCGAAGATCGCCCGGCCGGACACCACGGTGCGCGCCCTTCACGTAGCCCGCATACCGGCCAGCAGAAACGCCGTTCGCGCGGGCGCAGCCTGCGAGCTAGCCGTTGCGCTCGCAGCGCTCGCGCTGCCGGGCGCGATGACCGGCGCGATCGTGGCGCTCTCCTACGCAGCGTTTACCGTGTTCGTCGCGGGCGCTCTGCGGCGAAGGTGGCCGCTGTCATCGTGCGGCTGCTTCGGCAAGCCCGACTCCCCTCCGACCATAACGCACGCGGCGCTGAACGCTGGCGCGGTGCTGTGCGGGGTGTGGTGGTCAGCATCCGGTCCGCGAAGTCTCGCGTCGGTCTTCTCCGGCCAGCCGTGGCAGGGCGTTCCGCTCGCGCTGGTCACGGTGGTAGTGATCCTTCTTGCGTACGTTGTTTGGACCAATCCTCTGCCGACCGCTAGGCGCCTGGTCCGGGATGGATGGAGCGGTCAGTGACGATCACATCAACGATCGGTGAGTTCCTTGTCTCACGGACAACGAGGCGGAGCTTCGTGAGCAGGGCGACCCTCACCGCCGCGGCGCTTTCGGTCTCGCCGGTCGAATTCCTCATAAGGCCCGGCTCGGCGTATGCGTTCATCTGCGAGTGCGTGCCGGGCACCAGCTGCAATTGCTCCCAGCTCTGTTGCGACGGGTATACGCAGTTCTGCTGCACGATCAACGACGGGATCAACGCGTGTCCTCCCGGAACGTTCGCCGGCGGTTGGTGGAAGGCGGACGGGTCGGTCTACTGCGCCGGCCCCCGTTACTACATCGATTGCATGGGTGAGTGCCAGGGGTGCGGCTGCAGCGGCGGCACCTTCTGCCCCGGGTGCGACGGCCTCACATGCGAGTGCGCGCTTGGGAGCTGCGACTACCGCCACGTGGGCTGTACCGAGTTCCGGTACGGGCAATGCCATCAGGAAATCGGGTGCAGCGGGAGGATCGCGTGCCGGATGGTGTCCTGTACTCCGCCATGGGTCTTCGACCCGACCTGCTCTACCGTCGCGGCAACGGACAACAACACTGCGAATCACTTTGCGCCGTGCCAGAACGGTCCGACCGGAACGTACGCGGTGGGTATGGCAGCGACCGTCGCAGGAAACGGATATTGGATCGTCTTCAACGACGGCTCCGTCCGAGCGTTCGGCGCCGCGCAGTTGTACGGGTCGCTCTCCGGCCAGCCGCTCAACCGCCCTCTAGTAGGAATGTGCCGATCGGTCTCCGGCAACGGCTACTACCTGGTCGCGTCGGACGGCGGCGTGTTCACCTTCGGAGACGCCCAGTACGAGGGTTCGATGGCATCGCAGCATCTCAACCGCCCGGTTACCGGAATCTCGGTTGATCAAGTCACGTCCGGCTATCGCCTCGATGCGTCGGACGGCGGGGTCTTCGACTTCAACGCGCCGTTCGAGGGTTCCATGGGGGGGCAGCATCTCAACCAACCGGTCGTCGGGATGGCCACCACACCCACCGGGTCTGGTTACTGGTTGGTGGCCGCGGACGGGGGCATTTTCAATTTCGGTGACGCCGGCTTCTTCGGTTCGACCGGAAGCGAGCGCCTGAACCGGCCGGTGGTCGGCATGGCGGCGACACCCACCGGCAGGGGTTACTGGTTGGTCGCCGCGGACGGCGGAATCTTCACCTTCGGCGACGCCGGGTTCTTCGGATCGGCTGCGTAAAGGCTGGAGGAGCGATGCACCTCGACGTGATTCTCTTGGTTCTGGCAACAGCAACAGCGGTGGCCGCGGCGGCGAGATCCACCTGGTCTCCATGCGGGCTGTCGATGCTCTCGAGCCTCACGCCTTTCGGAGAGCGCAGCCGGGGCCATCGCTACGGTGTCACCGCGGCCTGGTTCGTCCTCGGTTCAACTGCAGGCGGAGCGACGCTAGGACTTGCAGCCTTCGCGGTAACGACGGGAGCGTCGAGCGCCGGCGCGCGGAGCCATCCCGCAGTGGTCGCGCTGGTCGCCGGCGGAAGCGCGTTGCTCGGCGCTGCTGTCGATGCTCGGGTATTCGGGAACGTTCTTCCTGTTGTAAGACGGCAGGTCGACGATCGTTGGTTGTCTCGCTACCGCGGGTGGGTTTACGCGAGTGGCTTCGGATGGCAGATCGGGACAGGCGTTGCCACCTACGTGATGACGTCGGCCGTGTTCGTGTTCCTGGCTCTTGCTGTTCTCAGCACGCAACCATGGGTCGCGTTATCGATCTGTGCGGGTTTCGGCGCGGCCAGGGGAAGCGCGATTCTCCTGACAACTAGCGCGCAGGACCCTCAGGAGCTACGCGTGCTGCACAGAAAGCTGGATCGAGCCGGCGAACCGGTTCGTAGGTTGGCGATAGCTGTTCAAGCCACGACAGCGGTGATCGCGATCTCGTACGCGCAGCCCGTGCTGGGTCTCGTGTGTGCGGCACTAATCGTCGTTTCGTTCCGGATCCTGCGGATTCCGGCTCCCGCAGGAGTCGCCGGCAAGTGAGCCGTACAGGCCGGTTCGGCCTGTACGCGGTGGCGCTGTCCCTCGCAGGCGCAGCCTGCGGGTCGTCACGTGCTGTCGGGACCAGTTCCACGACCTCTTCGCCCACAAACACGGTCACGTCCGCCTCCACCACGACCCGGGTGTCGTTGGAAGTGACCGTCCCCGATTGCGGCGCGGGTGCGTACCGTCCGACGACTCTGCTGATCGTCTGTGGGACAAGCGGGACGATGGCTACCGGCATCCAGTGGAGTTCGTGGGATTCGTCCGGCGCAAGCGGCACCGGTACGGTTGACCTTCAACCGGGGAAGTCGCAGCTGTCCGGTCAAGCCAACCTGCAGCTGACCAACGCGGTGGACAAAGGCGCCGGCGGTCCGCAGTTCACGCACCTCACAATCACTTGGATCGGGCGTTCCCCCGACGGGCGGCCCTCCGACTCGTACGAGCTAGGAAACGGCAGCTAAAGGCCGGCGTTAGGATCGCAACCCGTGAAAGTCCTCCGCCGCGCTCTGCTGGCGCTTGGGACCGCGGTGGTTGTTGCCGTGATCGTTCGCCTGCGCGGGACCGGGGGCACCCCACCGCAGAGGGGCGGCTGGAGGGAGCTCCCGCCGGACGAGCTAACTCCTTGAGAGTCGTCCTTGCCGGCTTTGGGGCGGTCGGCCGGAGAGTTGCCCAACACCTCGTCTTGGACGACGCGGTCGAGTCGCTTGTGGTGATCGCGCGCGACATCCCGCGAGCTGAATTCCATGCGCGCGCCCTGGGAGGGAAGGTCGAGGTTCGCAATGAAAATGACGGCGACCCGCCTGTTGGTGACGTCATGGTGCTCGCCACTCCCAGGAGCAATCGCCGTGTCGCCGAGAGCGCGGTGGTCAGCGGTTCGCACGTGGTGTCATGCGCAGACGATCCGTCCGATGTGAAGGCGCTTCTTTCCTCGGATCGGCTCGCTCGAGCCGAGGGCAAATCGATCGTTGCGGGCGCGGCGATGGCCCCCGGGCTGACGTGTGTGCTCGCCGCGCACCTGCGCAGCAGGTTCGACTCGGTCGAGGAGATCCACGTAGCCAGCGTGGGGACGGGCGGCCCGGAATGCGCGAGGCGGCATCACGCGGCGCTGTCGTCTTTGTCGTTGGATTGGGAGGACGGCGAGTGGCGGCGCAGGCCGGGCGGTTCGGGGAGGGAGCTGGTCTGGTTCCCGGAGCCGGTGGGCGGGGCCGACTGCTACCGGGCTGCGCTCGCCGATGCCCTTCTGCTTCTGCCGGCATTTCCCGGCTGCAGGAAGATCACGTCCAGGTTCGAGGCGACCCGCCGGGATCGCATGACCGCGTGGCTCCCGATGCTTCGCCCTCCCCACCCGGAGGGCCTGGTCGGTGCGGCACGGGTGGAGATGCGGGGCTGGGTCGACGGCCAGGCGGTAACCGCGATCTACGGGTCGGCGATCGCCCCCGCGGTCGCGGCCGCCGTGGTTGCCAGCCGAGCAGCCATCTGGGCAGGCAACGGTCAACTCACCAGGGCCGGCGCCGGCGGTATGGCCGAGATGATCCCCGACCCGGCCATTTTTCTAAAGGAGATCGCCCAGTTCGGCGTCTACGTCTCCGTATTCGAGGGGCAACCCGCGCCGAGTTAGATCAGGGCTTCCGGTGATGCTTCCACCGCACCTGCCAGTCGAGCGGGTCATGGCGCGGGAGGTCGGCTAGTACCCGGTTCAGAAGTTGCAGGGCGGCGGTGGCCTCCCAGTCGTCCACCCCCTCGCGGACCTTGACCGCTGCTTGGTCTCTTGCCGCTTCGACCAACCGGCGATCACGGCCGGCGATGTCAGCCAGCGCGGCCGACGTCTCGGGGCCGACGCCGTCGGAGGCGAGCCCGGCAGCCTCGTCGATGAGGGCGTCCGGATCGGTGATTCTTACGTTGTCGGCGGTCATGTGATCAGGGCAGCGTAGCCAGCGGTTCAGCCGGTGACCCGCGCCGGGCCGACCCGGACTCCCGGCACGGACCGGCAGAGGTTGTTGTGACCCCAGGCCGCCAGGTGCCGCCACGCGGTCTGCTCGCCGCCGAGCGCCCGGTCGATGAGATGCATCAGGAAGCTCTCCCCGGCGCCGACGGTGGCGCTGGCAGCGGTGCCCTGCTCGGCCGGGACGGTAACCTTCACCCGCCAGAACTCCTCGCGAGGGTGCTCGGAGATGCGCACGTTGAGCAGATAGTCGTTCCGAAGGACCACGTCCTGCTCGGCGACGAGCTCTTCTCCGTCTACCAACTGGCGACCTTTCTCGGGCGGTTGGGGGGCAAGCGAGGGGAAGCGACGATGCTGGCAGATCAGCGGAGCGGGGCTCAAGGCAAAAGCGGGTCGTTTTCCCGGGAGCGGGACGCCACGGCGAAAATGCGACGGAATGGGAAGATCGTGCGGCCCTGGCTGTCCATCGGGTACGCGGCTCGGAGCGCCGCCCCGTAGGAGTTCTCGAACTCGTCGACCGAATCCGGAGTTCCCTCGGCTTCGAGGGCGCTGAGGAACGGGCGGAGCGCCGTGCCCCGCACCCACTCGAGAACGGCGTCGGGGCCGTGGAGAACGTGTAGATAGGTCGTCGACCAGACGTCGGCGCCGGCGCCGGTGTCCAGGAGAGCCTTTAAATAGCCAGCAGGGGTGAGCACGGGGTCTCGTCGGACGAGGTGTCCCAGCAGCGACGACCAGCGGTCGGACTGGGCGAACTCGGAGAGGAGGGTGTGGCTGGGCTCGTCGAAGTTGGCCGGAACCTGGAACGCGAACACGCCGGAGTCGGTGAGCGAACCGACGATCGCCGCGAACAGATCCACGTGGCCGGGCACCCAATGGAGTGTCGCCGTGGACAGCACCACGTCGAACGGCCCTGCGCTGGTCCATTCAAGGGCCCTGAGATCGCCGACGCTGAACTCCAGCTTGCCCGGAACGGCCAGGTGTCCGGCCTTGCGGATCATCTCCTTGGAGCTGTCGATCCCGACGATGTGAGCGTTCGGCCAACGCTCGAGGAGGACCGAAGTGGTCGCGCCGGGACCGCAGCCGAGGTCGATCACCTTTTTCGGGGACGGGTGGAAGATCCTGGAGACCAACTCCACGAACGGGCGGCCGCGTTCGTCGCCGTACTTCAGGTACTGCTCGGGATCCCACGTGGTCGCCATGCCGGAATCGTATGGCCGGCGTCGGGGCGGCGGCCCGGTGTATCGGGGTTCCGGTTGGTGGCGGTGTGGGGTCTGATGGCGAGCGTTGTGCGGGCGTGTGCGTGGGGTGTTTGGGAGTGGATTTTGCGTTTGGGCGTGGACTCGAGCCGGATCGGTGCGAATTCCACTCCCGAACGTGGATCACCCCGCCCGGATGTGCGTGTAGGTCGTGGGAGCTGACGCCTTTAAGCGAGCCGGCCCTTTGCCTCGCGTCGCCTAGTCTGGAAGTCCCGGTAAAGCCGTTTCGGGGACGTAGCTCAGCTGGCTAGAGCACCTGCTTTGCAAGCAGGGGGTCGTCGGTTCGAATCCGATCGTCTCCACTTGGTGAATGAGACGAATCCCTGAAACGCGAAGGAGACACCATGTCGTGGGGCAATCTGTTCAAGAGGGCCAACAGCTACGCCCAGGCCAAGGCCCAGAGCGAGCTCGACACCCACGCCGACCCCAAGGTCCAGCTGGAACAGGCCATAGGGGCCCTCCAGGAGCACCATCGCGACCTGGAGGCCGCCGCCAGCCACGTGATCGCCCAGGACAAGCTGGCCAAGATGCGCCTGTCCGAGCTGTCCACCCAGGAAGCCCGGTACACCAAGTCGGCGCTGGCCGCCCAGCAGCAAGGCAACCTCGATGCCGCCCGGGCCTTCGCCACCAACATCGCCTCGATCCGTGAGCAGATTCAGTCGCTCTCGGCCCAGATCCCACAGCTCGAGCAGGCCGCCAACGACGCCCGCGAGGCGGTGCAGGAGTCGGCAGACCAGCTCCAGCAAAAGCTCAGCGAGCGCTCGACGATCTTGGCCCAGGTCGATCAGGCGAGAATGCAGCAGGAGATGGCCGCGAGCATGAAGGCGGTGACCGACCTCACCCAGGGCAACAACGTGCCGTCCTTCGATGAGATCCGCCAGAAGGTCTCCACGCAGTTCGCGGAGGCTCAGGCCCAGACCGAGCTGTCGAGCGGAAGCCCGGAGGTGCAGGAGATGCACGTCCACCACGCCGAGTTGACCAGCGAAGCCGACGCCATCCTGGCCGAGCTCTCGGCTGGGACGTTGAAGCCCGCCGCGCTGGAGCCCGCCCCACCGGCGGCCACCGCAGAGGCGTCGGGAGGGGCCGCCAAACCCACCTGAGGGCTGCTAGCTGTCGCCGCTAGCTGTCGCCCCAGTCGCCTCCGTCGTCGCCCCAGCCGCCTCCGTCGCCGTCCCAGCCGCCCCCGCCTCCGAGCACCTCGCCGAGCAGCCCGCCGCCCAGAACACCGAGCAAACCGCCGGCGGCGCCGGCCCCCAATAGCCCGCCAAGCCCACCGGGGTGCCGCCCGGCCAGCGTTCCCAGGGTTGTGGCGTGAGTCTGCTGGTCCGCGGGGGACGGCACTTCGGCCGGCTCGGGTCCAGGGTCGAGTCCGAGCTTGGTTCGAACCAGGCGGGTGGAGTGCAGTCCGTCGATGGCTACAGATCGGGCGACCGAGATCTCCTCGAGGCTCTGGGCCTGAGCCAACTGAGCGCCCGCTGTGTTCAGCCGCTCGGACGCGTCGGCGAGGGCCTGCCGGTTGGCGGCATCGCCGCCGTCGTCCAGGGTGGTGATGTCATGACCGAGACGCCCCAGGAGCGCCTGGACTTCGGCTCGGGCTGCATTGACTCCTGCGTCTGTGTGGTGACGGAACATTTGAAGCGACCTTTCCTGCCCAGAAGGGCGAGGGAGAAACCTTTCGAAACAGCCACTTCATGGTACGTCCTCCTGTGGACGAGCGGGCCGTGCCAGGCCCCGGTCAGGATCTGCGCGCTGGTTTCTTGCTGATCATCGACGGAGGACTGGTTCTTGAGTGTTCGGTGGTCAAAGATGACGGATCGTCTCAACGATGGGCCTTCGGGTAGCTCTGGATGTCAGCACGCTCGCGCCCGCTGCGGCGGCAAGTGTCAGGCAACCCACCAGAATTAGATATGACCATGGCGCGAACAGGTGGGTTGGTGGCGGGTCGAACACCCCCTTGAGGATCTTGACTAGTAGCTCCGCCAGCCCCCAGCCGATTAGGGCGCCGAGGGCGACGCCGAGTGAGGTCACGAAGGTCGACTCGACCCGAATGAAGGCGGTGACCTGCCGGCGGCGGGCGCCGAGCGCCCTGACGATGGCGTGGCTTCGACGGCGTTCTGGCAGTGTTTCGGCCAGGACCAGCCCGGCGGCTCCCGTGGTGAGGGCCAGGGCGAATCCCAGCTCCACTCGGGTCAGTCCTGACAGATTGACGGTGGTGAGCGGCGAGCCGACCTGCCGGCGGCTGGTGGAGAGATCGCTCACGGTCGCGGTCGGGCCTAACACGGTGCGTATCTGCTGAGCCACTGCAGACGTCGTAGGCTCGATCAAGTCTCAGGGTTTCTCCGCCGGGCCCCTCAACAACGCGGGCCGACTGTTGGAGTACACGTTGAGCGGCCCCATCGCCCAGCCGCCCACCGTGATCTACTCCGGGGAAAGCTACCCCGTGTCGGTCACCACCTGCGACACAGGCACCTACACCCACTGCCCAACGCCCAGCTCGCGATAACGAGTACGGGATCGTGCCCCTCGGAACGCTTGTTCAGCGCGCTTATGGAGATCCGTACGGGCAAGAGGAGGTCGCCTAGTTCCCCCGAGTAAATCACACTGATGTCGTTTGTTGTTATCACGGGCTTTTACGCGATTTTTTATGCATCCACGCGATATAACTACATCTCTGTAATAATGGGATGCATGCGCCGCCCGATCCGCCTGCGTAGAGGCAATCGCCGAAGGCCTCTGGGAAGATTGCTTCAACGCGCTTATGGTGGCCTCGTGGGAACGCAAGGCCGTGAGTCTCACGTGCCCCCCGTCGAACTGGCAGCACTCCTCCGGCAGGTGCCCGGCAAATGGGTCGCCCTGCGTAACGGTGAGATCATTGAGGCGCGTGCCACGCTGGACGAGCTGATGTTCAGACTGCATGACCGAAGCATCAGCGACGCCACCGTTATGAGAGCTCCCGCTGAACATGAGGTGGAGATGGTCGGGCTGGGGTAGCGGTCCTGCGTCGGCGGAATGTCCAACCTCGATGGCCCGGTTCTCTTTCGCTATACCGAAGACGCTGCAGACGACGTCGCGCTCAAGCTTGGGAAAAGGACTCCGGTCCGACCAAGTGTTGCTGTTCGACTCTCTACTGACCTTGGTCAAACGAACAGAGTGCTGGCTCTAGTTGATTCGGGCTCCGAGCGGGTCTTTGCCGCAGGGGCGTTGGCCCGAGCCATGAATCTCGACCTTGACGACGTGCCAGAGGTGACCATCGGCCTCGGCGGCGGCAATCGAGCAGTTCGATTCAGCAATGTCACAATCCAACTATTTCGGGATGTCTTGACGGATGAGGAAACTCCCCTCGTGGAGTGGCAAGCTGATGTGGGATTCCTTCGCACCTGGGAGCCGAGTTGGGCTGTGCTGCTCGGCAGGGACGGTTTTTTCGCTTCACCATCACCATGCACGGCGGCGTCCCAGCCATGGTCCTAGAACCGTGGGAGGCCTTCGATGAGCGGTTCGGTATCCAGATCGAGGAAGCCGAGCGCAGGCAACCGAGATTCAAGGCTTAGCTAGACCCGATAACTGCTCGCACAGCGTTCCGCCATCCGATGCCTGAGCGGCCCGTTTGCACACCTTTGACTGCGGGATGCTTTGCAAGCAGGGGGTCGTCGGTTCGAATCCGATCGTCTTCACTTAGAGCAGCCGCGGGGCCTCCTACGCGCAGAGCATCAGTGGTGTGATCGCCAACCTCGGCTAAGAGGAAGTGCGCGGCACCTCTCAGCGCTGTGCGCCGCCCCGTCGGTTTGCACGAAGTTCAGGGAGGCTTACCGTCCTGGTTGATCCATGTTCACGGGCGGTGGGAAGAGCGGTCTTTGAGTCGCCGGCGACCGGCTGAACGCGTCGGTGTCTCTGCCAGATAGGAGACGAATCCTGCCGATCATTTGGAGGTTTGATGAAACGCGTCCTGCCAATTGTTCTGGGGGTGTGCGCAGCGGTCTCGTCGGTCGTCGTCAGCGCGGCGAGGCCCGCTGCTGCCTCTTCGTTCCCGAGATATGACCACGTCTTTACGATCATCCTCGAGAACCAAACGCTCACCAGTTTGATCAACAACCCGGCTGCTCCCGAGCTGAACGCTTTGGCCAACGACTACGGGTTGGCGACCAACTACACCGGCGTCGGCGATCCGAGCGAACCCAACTACGTGGGGATGCTCGCTGGTAGCACGTTCGGCCTCTCCGATGACAACCCGTACTTCTGGCCCGGCCACACCCAGAACGCGCAGAACCTGATGTCACAGCTGGAGGCAGCGGGCAAGACCTGGAAGGGGTATCTGGGCGGCCTGCCCTACGCCGGATACAAGGGCTACTGCTATCCCGAGAAATGTATCGGGATCCCTGATAGCGACCCGCTGTACGCCTCCAAGCACAACGGGATCGTCAACTTCGCCAACCTGCAGGCCCCTGCCGAGCTGGCCAAGATGACCCCGATGCAACAGTTGAGCGCTGACCTGGCGTCGGGACAGGTTCCCAACCTCAGCTACATCGTGCCCGACATGTGTCACGACATGCACGGCGCGCCCCCCTATTGCGTGGACTCGGGCAACGGCAAGAGCGTCGAGGACACATGGTTGACCGCGACCGGCGACGCGTTCGTCGGCCAAGTCGTCAACGAGATCACGTCCTCGTCGGTGTGGACCACGGGCAACACCGCGATCGACATCACCTTCGACGAGGGCAGTTCTGCGACCAGCAAGACCGCCAACATCGTGGTCACCAACCACGGCCCACGAGGCGTAAAGGACAACACCTCCTACAACCACTACAACCTGCTCGCCAGCTTGCAACAAGCCTTCGGGTTGGGCTGTCTGCTCAACAGCTGCGGCGCGAAGCCGATGACCCCGCTCTTCCAGATCACCGGGTCGACCACCACCCCGACGCTGCCGCCGCCGTACAACACTCCCCCCAACGGCGACAACTCGATCTCGCCAACCACCACACTGGGCAAAGGCACCTCTGGGTCGCTGAGCTGCACCGGCGGCTGGAACCAGGTACCCAGTCCCAGCGTGGGGAATCTCGACAACAACCTCGACTCCGTCTCGGCCGCCTCCCCCAGCGACGCCTGGGCGGTCGGCAACTACTACGCGTCGACCAACCCCAACGTGTTCGCCACCATGGCCGAACACTGGGACGGGAAAGCTTGGACCGAGTACGGGCTACCCAATGTCGGCTCCAATCAGAACACCCTGTTCGGAGTCTCTGAGCTGTCCACCGGGCACACCTGGGCGGTCGGCTACTACACCAACGCCAACTACGTCGACCAGACCCTCATCGAGCACTACGACGGCACCACCTGGTCCGTCATCCCCAGCCCCTCCCCCGGCACCCAACGCAACATCCTCTACTCAGTCGGAGCGATCTCCGACACCGACGTGTGGGCTGTGGGTGCGCAGATGGACGCCAATGGCACCTGGCACACCCTCGCCGAGCACTGGGACGGCAACACCTGGTCGGCAGTGCCCTCCGTGGATCCCGACAGCGGCGGCAACCTGTTCTTCGGGATCAAGGCGGCGTCGCCCAACAGCGTGTACGCCGTCGGCGAGCGCTCCGGGTCGGGCTTCCCGGACAAGGCGCTCATCGAGCACTGGGACGGATCCAAGTGGTCGGTGCTCACCGCGCCGGCCGATCCCACCGAGAGCCTGATGGCCTACGCGGTCACTGGCAACGACAGCACCCTGGCTGTCGTCGGTAACCGGGGGAGTGATACCGCACCGTTCACCACATTCGTGGCCACCGGCGCACCGGCCAGCTTGAGCTTGCAGACCACCCCCAACGCTACCGGTGAGAACAACCTGTATGCCGCAACCACCGCCGCCGACGGCTCCACCTACGCGGCGGGCTGGTCGGTAGATCCCAACACGGGCGTCTACCTCAGCGAGATCCTCCACGGCATAGGTGGCCAATGGACCATCGACGCCACGCCCAACCCTGGCAGCGGGTCCAACGGCTTCGCCGGCATCACCGCAGTACCCGGCGGTGGCATCTGGGCGGTCGGGGTGACCAGCAACAAAGCCAACAACTCCACCCTCATCGCCCACCACTGCTGACGCACCCCCGCGACCCCCAAGGCGGCCCCCGGAAGACGGCACAGGGGGCCGCCAATCCCCAACTCAAAGGAGGACCCCAATTGAAGATGAACATGAAAAAACTGCTCACCTCGGCCGGCGCATTGACCATGACATCGACCCTCGGTGTTTCAGGCGTCGTGTCGTCGGCTGGGGCCGCCCCGACCACACCGTCACCCGCGGTCACGGCGGCTACCGGCGGCCCATGCGGAACCTCGAGCGCGGCCCCTGCCTACAGCCATGTGATCTGGGTATGGATGGAGAACCACAGCTACGACACCATCATCGGCTCCTCCCAAGCCCCGTATATCAACACCTTGGCAAGCCAGTGCGGGCTGGCGACCAACTATCACAACATCAGCCACCCCAGCCTGCCCAACTACGTCGCCGGCACCTCCGGCCTGGCACTCAGCTCGTTGACCAAATTCGACAAGGACTGCAGCCCCTCCAAACGCTGCAGTACCTCAGCCCCGAGCATCTTCGGTCAAGGCGAAACCTGGAAAGCCTACGAAGAGTCGATGCCCACCAGCTGTGATCCATCCAACTCGGGAGAATACGCAGTACGCCACAACCCGCCCCCGTACTACACCACCCTCGCTGGTTGTGCTACCAACGACGTGCCCTACACCCAGCTCGCGACCGACCTGGCCAACAACACCCTCCCGGCCTTCTCCTTCGTCACCCCCAACCTGATCGATGACATGCACGACGGGACCATCGCCCAAGGCGACACCTGGCTGGCCAACAACCTGCCCACCATCTTCAACAGCCCCGAATACTTGGCCGGGACCACTGCTGTATTCGTCACCTGGGACGAAGGCGAAGGCGGCTCCAGCAACGACTGCGCCGCCAACACCACCGATGTCGGCTGCCACGTCGCAACCATCGTCGCCAGCCCCACCACCGCCGCCGGAACCACCTCGGCCACGTTGTTCAACCATTACTCCCTGCTCGGCACCGAGGAACAACTCCTTGGTCTGCCCGCCCTCGGACAAGCGGCCGCCTACCCGACCATGACCGCAGCGTTCAACCTGTAAGCCCCTCGACCCGAGCGGCGCCCGGACACCCCTATGCCGGGCGCCGCCAGGTAGCACGGCTTCCGCGGACCTAGGCCATAGGAGTGTCGTTGGCAACTCGAGGAGGGCGAAGCGCCTGTCACCGAGTCCCTCGCTGTGCCTCTGTTAGCTGGCTGTGCCTCTGTTAGCTGAGTATGTCAGCTCGCGAGAACCGGCTAGCGGCTACTGCCAACAGGGTGGCCGTGTATGCGCCCTGAACGATCAGGAGGCGGGTGATCGGGCCGGTCTGGATGGGCTGATCCAGCAGGCCGGCCCACGCGGTGGTCCCTGCGTCTGTCACGGGGAGCCACGGGGATAGCGAATGAAGTCCGGGGATATTGTCGAGCGCTCGCGACGTGAACACGAAACCGATGCCGCCGGCGATCGCGGCGAACGAGTACTCGGTGATAGTCGACAGAAAGAACGAGAACGCGAACACCGCTGCAGTCGAGGCGAGCACGACGCTGACCACGAGCAAGAGGCGCCACAATGTTTGCGCGGCGCCGAAGACTGCCCCGGCGAGCTGGAAGGCGGTGGAGTGTCGGAGATCCGTCACCGGCAGAGAATGCCAACCGTATGCGGCGAGACCGATGACGAACGCGACCAGAACCGACACCGCGATCGTCACCACGGTTAGGCCAGTTGCTACGCCGATCTTGGAGGCGAGGATTCGCCAGCGGGGAACCGGTCGCGCGAGGAGATATCGGAGTGACCCCGACGCAGCTTCGCCGGCCACTGAGTCTCCGGCGAACACGCAGGCGATAACGGGGTAAGCGAGCAGAGTCAACGCGTTGACAGCAACTAGCGCCAGAGCTATGCCGCTCGAGTCAGGAACTACGGAGCCCCAGTCACCGATCCGTTCAGGGGACGCTCCCCGATAGGCGGCTATCAAGCCGCAGATCGTCGCCGCCACCGCGGACACCGCCACCAGAACTCCCGCGGTGCGGGGTCGCGTCACCTGCTTGGCGAGCTCAACTCGCAACGCGCGCGGACTGGCGAACGGGGTCAATTCATCACACCAGCACGTCTCGACGATTGAACAATCTCCAGCCCACCGTTGCGAACACCGCGACGTATCCAACCTGCAGGATGAGGAAGCGCCCCATACCGGCGCTGCCCGGCGGGCTGGAGAAGAGGTGCTGCCACAGATCGATGTCGTTGTTGGGCATGTAGCGGCCGATCAGGTTCACGCCGGGCAGGTAGTCCGCGTTGAAAACCCGGGACACGACGCTAAGGGCGGCACCCCCGGCCACCGCGACGAAGGGCCTTGTGGTCAGGGTCGAGAGAAGGAGAGCGAAGGCGAAGATGCTGGCCATCCCTGCTGCGATGTAGGCGGTTCCTATCGCCAGCTTCCCCAGGCTGTCCCACTCCGAAAAGGTGGCGACGGACGGGGCCGAGGTTTGGTCGCCGTCGACCGCGGTAAGAGGGTGCCATCCGAACGCAAGCAGCCCCGAGGCTGTCGCGGCGATGAGTAGGACCGCCACCAACGCGGCCGAGATCGACGCCGCGACCAAGGTCTTGACGGCCAGGTAACGGGTCCTCGATACGGGCCCCGCGAGCGCGTAGCGGAGGCGGCCCGTGCTGGCTTCCCCGGCGATGCATTCCCCTGCTACGACAGCCACAGCAAGCGGGAGGAAGAATCTCATCGTGCTCGACAGGGCGATCAGCGGAACCGCGAGACCCGACCGGTGCGGAACGATCACGAGAGGGATGTCGCCGACTCGGTCGACCTGGCTGGACCCACTGGCGACGATCGCGATTGTCATCACGACCGGGAACAAGGCCGTCGCAACGACCAGAATCAGTGTGCGCCGTCGGGTCCACTGAGTCGTCCACTCTTCTGCGATCACGATGGTCTTTCGATCACGAACCAGACGCGTCGGAAGCTGCCTCTGCGGACACCACGCCTTCGACCCGAGCGCCAAGGGCGCGTAGATACGCGCTGTGCAGAGACCCATCGGATTCGATCAGCCCCCGGACAGTCCCCGCGAGCACGACCCGCCCCTCGTTCAGAAACGTGACATCGGTGCACACTCGCTCGAGAAGCGGCAGTTCGTGACTTGAAAGCAGCATGGTCGTTCCCTTCTGGGCCGCAGTGACGAGTGCAGCAACGACCTCCTCGGCGTGGCCCGGATCGAGTCCCGTGGTGGGTTCGTCGAGAACAAGCAGGTCAGGGTCGCCGATCGTCGCCTGGGCGAGACCGAGGCGGTAACGCATCCCGTGCGAGTAGGTGCGGTAGGGGCGATCCAGAGCCGGGCCAAGTCCGCTGCCGGTTAAGGCTGACTCGAACTCATCGCCGGTGATCGCCTTTCCCGACGAACGGACCGCCAGCTCGAGGTTCTTCCGTCCGCTCAGGTAGGGAAGGAACCCGGGACCGTCCACGAGAGTTCCCACTCGCCGGAGCGCTTCGGCTCCTGCGGATACCGGACTACCGAACAGCTCGGCTGACCCGGAAGTCGGCTTGACCAGACCCAGGAGAACCCTCAAAAGCGTGGATTTCCCGGCGCCGTTCGGCCCGGCCAAACCCATCGTCTGGCGGGAAAACACGGTGAGGTCTACTCCGTCGAGAGCGACAACTCCGCGGCCCAACGCTTTGCTCACCGAGCGCATCGAGACCACCGGGTCGGCCATCCCGCGTGTCTGCAGATCAGGCCCCATCGGAATCCCCTCCGCCGGCGTTCTCCCGCTCGCCTCCGGGTGCCAGCGAGGAGATGTCGGCCACGGTGGCGCGGGGCGGCTGGCCCACGTTCACCTTCGCCCCAAACTGGGAAAGGACCACGGTCACCGTTCCGAGGCCCGCCCCCGCGGGCGAACTACGGAGCAGCACCACCTTTCCACCCGAGTCGATTTCTACGTCGACAGTGATCTGCGTTGGCACCGATGTGCCACTCATCTCGATCAGCTGGTAGCCGATCGCGCGCCGGAACGCGTCACCGGAAGGCCCAGCGGCCTCCGACTGCGCCTTCGTCAGGTCAACGCTGACGGAGAACTGGCGCGACCCTGCGTTCGCGCCGTACCCGATCGGCGCCGCGGACGTCGCGCCCCACTCGACCTCGGACAAGAGCAGCCCGGGGTTGAGGCTCTCCACCTGGGTCACGAACTGCGGGAAGTTCGTCGCCAATGACTGCTCCGTCAATCCCGCCGAGATCCAAACCTTTCCGGCGGGCAGGAGCGCACCGGGCTGCGGTTGAGCGACAAATACCGATTCCGGGAAGAAGATGACCCGTTCTGTTCCGATCGGGCGGCTCAGCTCGACCTGTCCCCGGCTGGCCCCGAAATCGAAGAGGCCCCCACCACCGATCGGTTTCGGGGCTCCCCCGAACACGGCGGCCGAATCCAACCGTACCGAGATTGCGCTGCGGCTCCCGAGGGTCGACCGCGCTGCGGAAACCACTTCGGAGAGGTCCTGCTCTGATGGCGGTGCGATCGTCGCGCTCGAGCGGAATCCAGAGATCCCGCCGGTCCGGGAGCTGCACCCAACCAGGCAAACCAGGCTGACAGCGCAGACAACTGCCGCCAGCCGGCCCGGGATCGGCACACCGAAAAGCTAATAGCCCCGCCGTCAACAGCAAGTCGCGCCCGCACCTAGCCCAACCCCTCCTCTCAAATAGGCTCGCCATCGGAGATGACCAATCCCCCCCGACCGGGCCGGCGGAGCCCGACACCAGCAACGTTTCGCAGGCGACGTTTCACCGTTCTCGGGGCGGCACTCGGCTTCGCGCTGGTCGTTTATCTTCTTGTCTCGCCCGACGGATCCAATCGCCGGGGCACCCCGGCGACCAAGAACGGTGGCTCGGACACGACCGCCGCGCAAACCATCCCCTCCGCCGAAGTCGGACTGCTGCCCTGGAGCCTCGGATCGGCACTTTCGAGAGAGGTTGTTCTTCCTGGCGGAGGAAACACTCTCCTGGTAGCAGGCGGGCTCAACACCGCCCAGTCCTCCACGGCGACGATCTTCTCGATCGACGTCACCACCGGTAACAAAACGGTCGTCGGCCACCTCGCAAGCGGGATCCACGACTCGGCAGGTGCGGTCATTGGGGGAAGCGTCGAGCTGTTCGGCGGAGGATCCCCGACCACAGGCTCGGGAGTTCAGCAGTTCCAAGCCCAACCCGGGGCTGGCAGCCCGACGCCGCCGCCCGCGACCTGGCTCGCTCCTGGAACGGGCAACGGTCCGTCTGTCGGTGCAGCCGTTCCGGGCAACCCACCGGTGGTCATCACCGGCGCGTCCACGACCGCAACCGCTGCATCGCCGATAGGGGCTTCGGCGGTCGCCAACCTCCCCCGGCCCCGGTCCGACCATTCCGCAGTAACGATCGGAAACACCACATACATCGTGGGGGGCTACGACGGTGCCAACCCCGACCCGGATATCTGGAGTACGACGGACGGGAAGCAGTTCTCCGTCGCGGGACGACTGCAGACGCCGGTTCGGTACGCGGCGGTCGCCGTCGCCGGTGGACGCATCTATGTCTTCGGCGGCGAGGCGGTCGGCGGTCCGAGCGACGGTGCAGCCGTCTCACTCGTGCAGGCATTCGATCCGTCCAGCAAAAAGACCACGGTCGTCGGTGCTCTCGCTCAGCCTCTGGCAGGCGCGACAGCTGCAGCGATCGACGGACGTATCTATCTCGCAGGAGGTGTCAGCAATACACCCGGCGCGACGGTGGGAGCGCCGGCGAAGCTCTCATCTAGTGCAACAGACGCGGTCTGGGCGTGGGACACAAAAGCCAACCGTGCGCTGGCTGCAGGCAAGCTGCCGGTGCCTGTCGCATACGCCGGGACTGCCGTCACCTACGGGCGCGCATGGATAGTGGGCGGGGAGAACAATGGGCGTCCAGTCGGCAACGTGGAAATGCTCGTGCCCAATCCGCGTTTCGGTCCCGCCGGCGAACCAGGTGCCGGCTCACCGTACTTCGGCTACAAGCTCCTCATCGCCGACCGTGGCAACGACCGCCTGCTCCTCCTATCCCCGGGTGACCAGGTCGGCTGGACCTACCCGTCTGTGTTCGCCGCGGCACCACCGGGCGGCTTCTACTTCCCCGACGACGCGTTCTTCGCCAAGAACGGAACCGAGATCGTCTCCAATCAGGAACGCAACCACACCCTCGTAATCATCTCGTTCCCGAGCGGTCAGCTGCTGTGGCAGTACGGTCATCCCCTGCAGCCAGGATCAGCGCCCGGCTTTCTCAGCTGGCCCGACGACGCATACGTCCTAAAGGACGGAGAAGTCACCGTCGCCGACGACCGTAACTGCCGCATCTTGTTCATCAGCCCCGACAAGGCAATCTCGAGCCAGATAGGAAAGACCGGCGGATGCACGCACCAGCCCCCCACGGGACTGGCAGAACCCAACGGCGACACGCCGCTCGCCGACGGGAACTACCTGGTATCGGAGATCCAAGGGCAGTGGATCTCCGAGTACACCAAGACCGGCCAGCTGGTGTGGACCACCCACCTCGACCTGCACTATCCCTCGGACCCCCAGCAACTCGGAGCCGATCTTTACCTGGTGTCCGACTACGCCCAGGTCCCAGGCGGCGCCATCGACGAGTTCAACCGCGAAGGCCAGATCCTTTACCGCCTTCAGCCCACGAGCGGGCTCGGCCGAATGAACCAGCCCTCGCTGACCGAGCTGCTACCGAGCGGCGTGTTCATGACCAACGACGACTACCGGGACCGCATGGTTGCCTTCGACCCCCCGACTGGGGCGCTGGTCTGGCAGTACGGATCAACCGACACTCCCGGTACCGGGCCGGGTTACCTCAACACTCCCGACGGATTCGACCTGCTCGCCCCCGACGGGTCGACACCCACCCATCCCGCTACCGGCTGAACAGCGCTCATGACGGGTTGGAACCAACTCCGGGGCTCTGACCCACACGCCCATACCAGGGCTGAATACGGGTTCGACGCCGGCGCTGGGATGCCACAGTGGCCCTGAGTGTGGAACTCGGCCGAATCGTCCAGGTCCTCCAAAGTTGTTCGGGTTCCGCATGTCGACTACCCGATGTAAAGGAGGCACATCACGATGTCACTCACCCCAGAGACCATGGGTCCCGAGGGGACCGCGCTGCGGGAGGGTTTCGCTGACGTCGGCGACGGCGTGAGATTGCATTACGTCGAGGCCGGTGACGGCCCGCTGATCGTTCTGCTCCACGGCTTCCCGGAGTTCTGGTTCGGCTGGCGGCTGCAAATCCCGCAGCTCGCTGCGGCCGGGTTCCGAGTCGTCGCACCGGACATGCGCGGCTACAACCTGTCGTCGCGTCCGAAGAGCGTCAAGGCCTACGACACCCACCAGTTGGCCTCTGACATTCGCGACCTCGTCCACGAACGCGGAGCAGAGTCAGCGCTTCTCGTCGGGCACGACTGGGGCGGGACCGTTGCGTGGGCTACAGCGATGGACCACCCCGAAGTTGTTGATCGGCTTGCCATCCTCAACGCCGCCCACCCGCGAAAGCTCTCGCAAGGACTGCACCACCCGGGCCAGCTCCGCAAGTCCTGGTACTTCTTTTTCTTCGACCTTCCAGGACTGCCCGAAAGCGTCGTCCACGCCAACAACTGGCATTTCTTCCGGCACTTCCTGGACGACGCTCGGCCGGCTTACACGCCGGAGGAGATTGATCGTTACGTCGAAGCTTGGTCGCAACCGGGTGCAGCAACTGGGATGATCAACTACTACCGATCTTCGGTGCGCCAATCCCCCAAGCGCGCCGAAGCGGAGCTTCACCCGATCAAAGCGCCGACGCTCGTCATCTGGGGACAACGAGATCGGTATCTCGGCCAAGACCTAGCCGAGCCCGATCACGACGATGTACCCAACCTGGACCGCGTGGAGCGCCTGCCTGATGCCTCGCACTGGGTGCATCACGACGAGTCTGGACGAGTCAACGAACTGCTCATCGACTTCTTCGGCCCGGCTCGCACAAGCCGGGACGGGTTGACGACGTAGGCAGTTCAGCGCGTTCGAAGGCTTACCGGGCGGCGAAGGCGAGGTGCTCGTGAACGGACCTGACGGCCGCGGAGCCTTCTCCGACAGCGGCGGCCACGCGCTTGGTGGAACCTGACCGCAGGTCTCCGACCGCGAACAGTCCAGGGTGGCTCGTCTCGTAGGGGAGGGGTCGTCGCCCAAGCGTGGTCCACTGTTCGCCCAGCTGATCGTCATTGAGGGCACGGTCGGTAAGCACAAAGCCTCGGTCGTCGAGGGCTGCGCAACCCGAAAGCCAGCCTGCGCTCGGGTCCGCGCCGATGAAGGAGAACAGCGCGGCGCAGGGGAGCGTGGATTCCCCGCCCGGTCCGGAGACCCGGATCGACTGGAGGGAGGCGCCCCCTTGCAAACCGACGACTTGGGTTTGGCCGAGAACACTGATGCCGGGGTGGCTGTCAATGCGATCGACGAGGTAGCGAGACATGCTTGCACCGAGATCCGGCTTGCGGATCACGACGGTCACGGGGCTCCCCTGATCAGCGAGGAACACGGCGGCCTGCCCGGCAGAGTTGCCGCCTCCGACCACTACGACGGGCCCGCCGGCGCACTCGCGCGCTTCGAGGTCGGTGGCGGCGTAATAGATGCTGCTGGCTTCGAAGTCGGTTAGCCGGTCGACTCCGAGGCGACGGTACCGGGCTCCCGAAGCGGCGATCACGGCCCGCGCCGCGACCGTGGAGTCGTCCGAGAGCTCCACGACGAGGTGGCCGGCTTGTTCTCTTAGAGAGACAGCCGCGCAGGGAGCGCTCAGGGAGGCTCCGAATTTCTCAGCCTGGACGAGACCTCGCTGCGTGAGGTCACCGCCAGAGATGCCGGTGGGGAAGCCGAAGTAATTCTCGATTCGAGAGCTGGTTCCCGCCTGCCCGCCTGGAGCGATCATGTCGACTCCAAGGGTGCGGAGTCCCTCCGAGGCGCCGTACACGGCTGCGGCCAGGCCGGCCGGCCCTCCGCCGACGATCACTAGGTCGAAGCAGCGATCGGGCAGACTGCTGACCGTGAGCCCCAGATACTCCGAGAGCGACCCGGGCGTCGGGCGGCGCATCACCGCGCCAGATGAGATGACCACCGGTAGATCGGCGGGTTGGATGTCGAGCTCTCGAAGGATGCCGTCGACCTGGGGGTCCGCGTCGGGGTCGAGCCACTGGTAAGGAAGGCGGGTTCGGGCCAAGAACTCACGGATCTGTGAGGTCTCGAGCGAGAAACGCGAGCCGATGACCCGGATCGCGGACGCCGCATCCGTGAGAAGGTCGGCTCGGCGGGCCATGAACGCAGCAAGGATTTTGTCGCTCAGTTTGGGTTGAGTGGCGATGATGCGCCGCAGCGTCGCGACGGGAATCGCCAGGACTTCGCTCGTGTCGGCAACCCTCGCGTCGACGAAGACCCGCAGACCCGTTAGAAGGTTGAGTTCGCCGAGGAACCGGCCCGGTCCGTGGGTGGTGATCAGCCGTTCCTCGCCGTCGGTGGTTAAGACGATCTCGATCCGTCCGGAAAGAACGACGTAGAAGTCGTAGCCGGTGTCGCCGGTGCGGTACAGGTACTCCCCCGGCTGAACCGTCCGGCGTGTGCCAAGCGGTTCGAGAAACGCGATCTCGGACTCGTCGAAGGTTGGGATGGTGGTATCGACCTGGCTCATCGGAGACGACCCGCGCTTACGCTCAAAGGGAATGGAGTCCCTTCCCTCGCGGAGACGATAAGTGCGGTTGGGAGGGGCCGGTCAGACTAATAGTCGGTCGGCCGCTACCGGTCGCCTAGAAGGCGGGGCTCGGCTCGGGTGAGGCCCAGGTGGTGGTGCCCACAGCCCATCCCGCGACCGCCCAGGCCGCCACGGAGTCGAGGCGGATCCTCATAGGGAGACCCTCGCCGGTCCGCTCGCCTTGGGGATCGACCGTCGACGCGTACAGGAGGTGCAGGAACTGCTGCGGCTGTTCGAGGAACGCGGGGTCGTCGTAGTGCTGGCGCACCTCGTCGAAGCTCTGGGCGAGAACCCGGGCTATGCGGGGGTCCATGCTCTTCGACTGCAGGACCCCTGCCATCTCACTGACCCACTTGCGGCCACTGACCAGGACGCCCGAATACGTGGAGCCGCCGACGTTGAGCGTGACACCCAGACCGAAGTCGGTGTAGTCCAGGCTGAGGATCTCGACGATCCTGGCCCAGGACGCGAGCAGCCAATCTGCCGACCATTCTTCTGAGGACGCCACCCGGATTCCTTTCGCTTTGTTCCGGTTGTATCTCGGTAGCCGAGATGCCGGGATTGAGCGCGGCGGACACGGTGACCCGTTTGGGCGTTTGGAACGGTCTGCCGACGACGCCGCCGGCCACCCCGCTCTCTTCTGGGCGTAACTTTCGCGTTCGGGTGTCAAAACAGGCCGCCCGAAGCTCTTTTTCACGCCCAAACGCCCGGGGCGCCGCCCAGAATGGCGATGCCCCCGTCGGGCCTCGGGCCCACCGACGTCGGCTCGAGCCCTAGTGGTGGCGGAGGCGCTCGGCCATCGCGTGCATCACCTGAAGGGCAAAGGTGGGGGTTTCGTGGATCAGCCAGAGGAACCGCTGGCGGTCTATGACGGCCAGGGTCGTGTCGGTCGTAGCGGTGGCGGTGGCCATCCGGGTGTTGTGGTCGATGATGGCCATCTCGCCGAAGACTTCGTCACGCCCGAGCTTGGCGACGATGCCCTCGGGCGAGGCGAGTTCCACCTCGCCCTCCACGATGCCGTACATCTCGTTGCCGGTTTCGCCTTCCTTGAAGATGACGGTCCCTGCGGGCACCGTCTTCGTCTCCTTAGCGTCGCGGAATACGCCTTCGACCCTCATCCCGCCCCCTCTCTCTCATCCAGCGCACCCTAAGCGCTGCCTAAAGAATGGCTCCTGAAGCGGCTCCATACGGTGAACGGAAGGTAACGCTCAGATGAAATGCAGCCCTCCCTCGAGGCTACCTTGGCCGCTCTCAGTCGCTGAGGGTCCTCGGGAGGCCGAAGCGTGACATGACCGCGTTGTCGAACCGCGTAATGGCGCTGACCCGATCGCCGGCGAGGGTGACGACGAGCAGCCCGAAGGCGTGGCAGAGGTCGGTCACCGGGTCACGCAGATAGACGGCGAATGCCGGCTGCCCGTTGGCGCGGGTTGGGATCATGCGGTAACGGCGGCCATCCCTGAAGGCGACCTTGGCGAAGAACCGGCCGGCGAGTTCCCGCCCCTGGTACTCGAACGGAACCGGCGGCATCCGCACCCAGGCGTCATCGGTGAGCAAGGCCACGATGCCGTCGACGTCGCTGTTCTCGAAGCATCGCACCAACCGTCCGAGCAGTTCCTCTTCCTCCGGTGAGTGTGGCGGAGGAGGACTCTGGGATTCGGGAAGGTCCTTGCCCAAGCTGCTCCTGGCGCGTTTCAGCGCGCTGGTCACCGATTCCTCGGTGGTTTCGAGCATGGTCGCGACTTCCTTCGCGGAGAAGTCCAGAACGTCGCGCAGGATGACGACCGCGCGTTGTCGCGGCGGCAACAGCTGGAGCGCGGTGACGAAGGCGAGCGATATCGCTTCTCTTCTTTCGATTCGGGCTTCGGGACCAGGTCCGCGGTCGGCGACGGCCTCCAGCAGGACATCCGGGAACGGCTCGAGCCACACGACCTCCCCGAGCCGGGTCGGCTCGGGGGGCTCCACGTCAAGCGCCAGGGTCATCGGTGGGCGCCGGCTCGCCGATCGGAGCATGTTCAGCGAGCGCGTCGTAGCTATGCGGTACAGCCAGGTCCGGATCGACGATCGGCCCTCGAACCCGGTCAAGCCGCGCCATGCGGCGAGCATCGTCTCCTGTAGCGCGTCCTCCGCGTCGGCCAGCGACCCGAATATCCGGTAGCAGTGCAGGAGCAGCTCCCTGCGATAGGGGTCGACCAGTTGCTCGAACGCTGTCTGGTCCCCGGTGCGTGCCAGCTCGATCAGCTCTGCTTCCACCTTTCCACCTTCCTATCACCTGAGGG
Organism: Acidimicrobiales bacterium; assembly: GCA_036378675.1. Classification (NCBI taxonomy): domain Bacteria; kingdom Bacillati; phylum Actinomycetota; class Acidimicrobiia; order Acidimicrobiales; species Acidimicrobiales bacterium. The sequence continues at coordinate 18,084 of DASUWA010000010.1, read as the reverse complement.
GCGTGGCCGAACATGCGCATTCCTCCGCGCGTACTGACACCACCGCGACCGCGAACTGGGCGGTGTGTCGGCGCCCACTTTCGGAAAATCCGGGTGTCTACCTCGGTGACAACAACGTCGGCGTTCCGAGCCGACACGAAACCGGAGGAAAGAGATGCCGCAGTTTGTTTTCGCGTACCGCAGCCCTAAGGGCTACAAGCCGTCGGAGGAGACGGCCGCCGGCTGGATCAACTGGTTCGACAGCATGGGAGACCACCTGGTCGAGCTTGGCAAGCCAGTCTTCGAGGGACGCTCGGTTGGCGAATGCTCGACCGAGACGACCGAACTCGGCGGCTATTCCATCATCAGCGCCGAGGACATCGAGACCGCCCTGACGATCGCCAAGGGCTGCCCTCAGGTGGGCCGCGGCGGTGGCGTCGAAGTCGGTCTCCTGAGCGAAGTCCCGGCCGCCACCAACCGGCTGGCCGGCTGACCGGCCGAGAGACGAACTGAAGTGACCGGTCACCGACCGGCCGCGACGACTACGTAATGCTCAGTGGCAGTAACCGTACGGGTCGATGCCGCTGGCCTCGCCGAGGACGACCCAGGAGTTGTGGGCTTCGTTCATGTAGGCGGCGGCGCACGGGATGTTGATGGCGATGAGCCCGTAGCCGGGGCACACCCCCGGCTCGTTCAGGCAGGTCATCGCCTGATGTCCCAGTGCGTATCCGGGGCACTCGAACCGGAAGCCCGGGGCGGAGTGAGCAGTCAGGTACGCAAGAGCAGCGGCGCAGCCGTAGCCGGACGGCTGCGCTGGTGCCGGCGGTGCGCTAGCTGCGGGGTGGGTCGTCGCGACGACCTGTGCGGGAGCCGGCGCGGCCGGTGCCGGTGCCGGGGGCGGCGGCGGAGGAGGGGGAGGAGGCGTGAGCTGGGCGACGGTGGGGAGCAGTGACGTTCCCGTCGCGGCGAGCGACGGTGCCTGACCGAGCGTGCCTTCGACCAGTGCCGCGTAGGCCGAGGCGCCCGCGATGGTCGAGTTGCCGGCTGCGGGGCTGCCCAGTGCCGGATTGGACATGCCAACCAGGCCGAAAGCCAACAGTGAAGTTGTGGCCAAGCGGAGAAGTAGACCACGGTTGCGCATGACAACCCATCGGCACGTTCAAGCGCGATCTTCCGGGCGTGCCGCAACCACGGCAAAAGCCGAAGAGAAGTGCGCGAATTCGTGCGCGAATCAGGAAATCCGCGTAGGAGTTCAGGGCTTGTGCTAAAGCCCCACGCGGGCCATGACTATGGCCCGGTCAGGTCAATGCTCTCCGATCAGTCGGGAAGACCGGTCGCCTCCGCCGCCGCGATTGCCGCTTGGAGCTTCTCGACGAGCGCCCTGCCGGAAGCGAGGTCGATCTCCACCGCTACGCGCGCACCCGTCCCGATGTCATAGTTGGTGAAGTCGAGCAGCAGCGCGTGTTCGGCAGGACTGTGGGTGGCGTGATCGAATCCCACCGTCGCCTCGGTCAGCGGGAACCATCCCGATCCACCACGGCCTGAGCCGCGCACCGCAACCGAATGAGAAATCGTGGTGCACACGGTTCAGGCCTTGTTGTCGAGCTCGCGAGCGAAGAACTCGAACACCTTGGACCAGCCGTCCATCGCCTGCTGAGGGCGGTAAGCGGGGGTGTGGTAGTAGAAGAAACCGTGGCCGGCGCCGTCGTAGCGGTGGAACTCGTACTGCTTGCCGTGCTTTTTCAATTCGGCCTCGTGGATGTCGACCTGTTCCGGGGTCGGGAACTGGTCGTCGTTGCCGAACAGGCCGAGCAGCGGGGTTGAAAGCCTCTCGGTGTAATCGATCGGAGCGACCGGTCGGGCTGGTGACAGTTGGTCGGGCGTCATGATGACTTGGCCACCCCAGAGGTCTACGACTGCCGAGAACCCATCGACGAGCGATGCGGCCAGAACGCTGTGGCGCCCGCCGGAGCAGGACCCGATGATTCCGACGCGCCCGGTGCACGCCGGGTCGGCGCGCAGCCATTCGAGTGCCGCGCCGCAATCAGCTACGACGCTCTCGTCGTGCACACCGCCTTCTGCCCGGACCTTCGCCGCCACGTCGTCGGGCAGGCCTTGGCCGGCCCGGTCGTAGAGGTTCGGGCAGATCACCAGGTAACCGTGACGGCCCAGTCGTTCGCTGAACTCCTGGTAGAACTCGTCCCATCCCGGCATGTGATGCACGACGACAACCCCTGGGAACGGGCCCTTGCCCTTCGGCCGGACGACGTAGGCATGGATCTGGTCTCCGCCGCCTCCCTTGTACTTGGTGATCTCGGCGGTGATGCCCAGGTCAGCGTCAGTGTTGAAGGAGTTCCACATCCGAACCTCCCGGTGTCTCAGTAATCGGACCCGATCATTCTGCTCGCGGGGCCCTGGCCGCGCCGTCGGTGTGCGCGGCCAACGCGACCAGGTCGTCGATCTGGTTGCTCGTGCCGATCACGATCAAGACGTCTCCACCGGATACGACGGTCTCGGGACCGGGGTTCGTGGTGAACTGGCCGTCCGCATCTCGTAGCGCCAGCACGAGCGCCCCGGTGCGTTCCCGAAGGCGGGTCTCGCGAAGCGACTGATCAGCGAGTGGGCACATCGCGGGGACCGGAACTTCAGCGAGGCGGAACTCCATCTGGGCCTCGTGGGTGACGACGTCCAGGAACTCGGCGACAACCGGTTGCGTGAGGAGGGCGGCGATCCGTGAACCGCCGATGGCTTGCGGGTTGATCACCCGGTTGGCACCCGCGCGCAGAAGCTTGGACTCCGAGTCGCCTATCCGCGCCCGGCCGACGATGAAAAGGTCCGGCTTCAGAGCTCGGCCGCTGAGAGTCAGGTAGACGTTGGTGGTGTCGGTGCTTGTGGCGGCGACCAAAGCGCGCGCTCTTTCGATGCCGGCGCGGCGAAGAACCTCGTCGTCTGTTGCGTCTCCGACAACGGTGAGGTAATCGACGTCGGCGAAACGCTCTCCGTCCTGGTCGACAATGACGAAGTCCTCGCGCGATGCAGCCAGGTTTGTGGCGACCGCGCGGCCGACCCGCCCGAACCCGCAAACGATGATGTGGTTCTTCAGCTGGTTGATCGTGCGTTCCATCCGACGCTTCCCCCACACATTGAACAGGTCTCCTTCGATGACGGCCTCCAACACGACACCAAACGCGTAAAGCACGGTGCCGACCCCGGTAAGGATCAGCACGATGGTGAACACCTTCGCCGACGCGCTCGTCGGGAACAGCTCCCGGAAGCCAACGGTGCTTACCGTTGTCACGGTCTGGTAGAGCGCGTCGAGTGGGCTCAAGCCGATGACCGTGTATCCGAGGGTTCCTCCGCCGAGAACCAGCACCAGCGCCAGCAGAGCGAAAACTATCCGCCGGCGCAGTATCGGTGTCCTCACGCCCACATGCTGGCATCCGGACCAGTGTCCGGGCTTGAAAAGTATGCTCCGGCGGTGCAACCGCCCGATGCGCCCGCAGGCCCGCTCCAAGGAATCAGAGTCATCGACGCCGGATTACTCGTCCAGGGGCCGCAGGCGGCGGCGACCCTGTACGACTGGGGTGCCGACGTCATCAAAGTGGAGCTTCCCGGCTTCGGCGATCAGGCCCGTTGGCTGCCGGTCGCCCCCGGCGACGGTCGCAGCGCCTATTTCACCGCATGCAACCGGGGAAAACGCAGCGTCACCATCGACATGCGGATCCCGGCGGGGCGCGAGGTCTTCCTGCGGCTGGCCGCCGAAGCTGACGTGGTGATAACCAACTTCAAGTCGGGGACGATGGAGAGCTGGGGCCTTGGCTACGAAGATCTGGCCGAGAGGAATTCGAGGTTGATATTCGCCACTGGCTCGTCGTTCGGGCCGGTCGGGCCGGACGCCAATCGCGAGGGCGCCGACCTGAGTGGGCAGGCGTCGGGGGGTCTGATCAGCACCACCGGATGGCGCGGCGGCCCTCCGACGCCGGTCGGGGCGGCGATCGCCGATCACATCGCCTGCCAGAACATGGTTGCCGGAATCCTCGCCGCCTTGATGGCACGGCATCGGACCGGAGTCGGACAAAGGGTGGATGTTTCGCTGCTCGGGGGGCAGATATGGGCCCAGGCGAGCGAGCTGACCGCTTGCATCCTCACGGGCGCGCCGGCCGGGCCGGCGAACGGTGGGAACCCGTTGATCCCTGGTATCTACGGGATCTTCCGGACCCTTGATGGCTGGCTTGCGGTTGTAGGTGTGGTCGGACCGGCGCGCAACCGTTTCTACGAGGTGATCGGCAAACCGGAGTTGGTCGACCTTTTTCCTCAGCTCCTATACGACGAGGACGTCAAGGCCCGACTTTTCCCCATTCTCGCCGAGGCATTCGCCACCCGCTCGACGCAAGAGTGGTGCAAGGTGCTCGGAGAGGCCGGGCTCCGGTTTGCGCCGGTTCGCGATCACGCCGAGGTGCTCGCCGAACCGGGCGCTTGGGAGAACGGCTACCTACGAAGCGTGGCGTCGTCGAGCGGCGAGGAGATAACCGTCCCCGGCTCGCCGGTGAGGTTCTCCGCAACTCCGGCCAGGGCGTCCGCTACAACGCCAGAGCTGGGCCAGCACACCGAGGAGGTGCTTCTCGAGCTGGGTTACTCCTGGGAGGAGATCGCCCATCTCGCTGAGCAGAACGCCACATAGGCCTGAGTCGGAGACGCGTGGTTACGATTCCATTGCCCCTAGGGTTGGTTGTCCCTCGGGACGAACATCGCGCTGGCAGGGGAGGACCGACAATGACCCAGCCGTTGACCGCACCAGCACCGACGGCGGTACACCTCGGTGAATCCGAGATTCCTTTCGTCGACATGGGCGGCGGAAACATGCTCCGCGTGCTTCAAGTGCACGAAAAGGAGAGCCTCTGGATCGTCGAGAACATCTTTCAAGCCGGGTTCGAGGTGATGACCCACCGGCACACGGGACCGGTGTGGGGGTACACCAAGTCCGGAGCTTGGAAGTACAAGGAGTACGAGTACGTGAACCGAGCGGACTCGTTCCTGTACGAGCCCGCCAACTCGGTTCACACCTTGCAGTGCATCGAGGACGGCACACGCGTGTGGTTCCAAATGTACGGGATGAACCTGAACCTCGACGCCGACGGAAACGTCGAGTCGGTCACCGACGGAGCGGGAACCCTGGCGTTCTATCTGGCGCTCTGCGAGGAGCAGGGCCTCGGGCGTCCCCCGGTGATCGTGGGTTGAAGACCCGTCCCATCTACGGCGGCGACATCTACGACCCCGACCTCTACGTCGACGGTCCCATCCACCAGATCTTCGAGGAGTTGCGCCGGAGCGATCCGGTGCACTGGCAGGACATGCCCGGCGAGCCCGGGTACTGGGCGGTGCTCAAGCATGCGGATGTGGCGCACGTCGCGCGGCATCCCGAGTTGTTTTCGGCCGAGCGCGAGGGGGTCATTCTCGAGAACCCGCCGCCGGCGCAACTCGAACGCAGCCGCAACATGCTCCTGATGATGGACCCTCCGCGCCACACCGCCTACCGCAAGCCTCTCGCCGACAGCTTCAAGGCGAAGGTCATCGCCGGCCTGGAAGACCGGGTGCGCGCGATCTGCAAGGAGGTAATGGCCGAGGCGGCAGACAAGAAGGACGTCGAGTTCTGCCACGAGGTCGCCGGCATGCTCCCGAGCCAGGTCGTCGGAGAGCTGGTAGGCATCCCGAAGGAGGACTGGGCCCAAATACGGACATGGGCCGAGCAGGCCACGAGCAGCCAGGACCCCGATCTGGCGGGTGCGGAGTCCTACACCGAGGAAGGCATGGTCGAAATGGCCATGTACGCGATCGCCTTCGCCCAGAAGCGTCGCAGCGAGCCACCCCGAGAGGACCTTGCCTCGCTGATCCTCGCCGGCAACTTCGGCGATGGCCCGATGTCGGAGATCGAGTTCGGGAGCTTCTTCGTGCAGCTGGTCGTCGCCGGCAACGACACAACCAAGACGATGCTGTCGTCGGGCCTGCTGGCGTTCTTGCAACACCCCGACCAGATGGCGGAATTGCGCGCCGATCGGACGCTGTTGCCGGGGGCGGTCGAGGAGGTGCTTCGCTGGGCGAACCCGCTCCATTACTTCCGGCGGACTGCGACCGCCGATACGCAGATCCGCGGCGTCCCGATTCGCGAGGGTGACAAAGTGGCGATGTGGTACACGTCGGCGAACCGTGACGAGGACGTGTTCGCCGATCCGCACCGGTTCGACATCCGGCGCCGCCCGAACCCTCACCTGTCGTTCGGGATCGCGCAGCACTTCTGCCTGGGGGTGCATCTCGCCCGCCTCGAGGGCAGGATCTTCTTCGAGGAGCTGCTAGAGGCGTTTGCCGTCATCGAACTTGCCGGCGAACCTCGAAGGATCCGCTCGAACCTCAACAATGGACTGAAACGTCTGCCTATTCGTCTCTTTGCATAGCGGCCGCGTACTCGGGGTTCCGGGCCAGCTGAATTACCGCGATACCCAGGAGGACCACCAGGAGGGCCAGCGCGACACCCCCGCCTGCGCCACGCCTGACGTGTTCGTCGTAGACGACCACCCCGACCACGATGCTCAACAGAGGGTCGACGGTCGCGGTGGCCGGCAGGCTGGCGGTCAGCGGGCCAGCCTGGAAAGCCAGCTGGTTGAGCAGCAGGCCTGTAGCGCCTATCACCAGCACGGTGTACAGCTGCCAGCTCGAGAACAGGGCGACCGGACCCTTTAGCGCCACATCGCTGACCCCCTTCAGCAACGCTGCTGTGGCCGCATAGATGATCCCGACAGAGATTCCCAGCAGTGCGGCCGAGCGTCCCTCGTTCTTCTCCCGGCGGCCAAGCTCGACGCACGCGCCGGCGAGAAGCGCGCCGCAGATCCCGACGACCACCGCAGGAAGATGGTCCGCCCTCTCGTGGGGGGCCGCGTTGTGACCGGTCGTCGCCAGGATTACAAAACCTGCGAGAGCGGCGGTCAGAACCAGCGCCCAGCCCACTTCCCGCCGGCCGATGTGGTGACGGTCGTAGAACCTCCTGAGCAGGAGGGCGAACACCAGCCCGCTGACGAGCAGCGGCTGGACCACGACGAGAGCGCCGAGGTGAAGAGCGGTGATCTGAAGGCCGAGCCCGACCACGTCAGCCCCGACTCCCCCGAGCCAGAGTGGATGAGAGAGCATGGCCTGCACGAAGCGGGCGAGCTTGCCCGGGGCCATGCTCTGCGCGTCAGGGTGGTGCCCCGCGCTCACGTGCTTCAAGGAGCTCGACAGCGCGAACGACAGCGCAGCTCCCAACCCGAGCACGACGACCAACCATTGATGCAACACCCACCCCCCATGATTACCGGGTCGCGCGCCCTGAGGCCATCGTCCGAGGTCGCTAAGGTACTTCCTTCGACATGAACGACACCGGCCGGCGTCGGCAATGAGAATCGCCCACGTCAGCGACTGCTACCTCCCCCGGCTCGGAGGGATCGAACGCCAAGTGCACGAACTGGCTGTGCGCCAGCAGCGCGCGGGCCATGACGTGGCGGTGGTCACCTCGGCGGTAGGGGCGGATTGGGCACCGGACGGTGTCCGGGTCATTGCGCCGCGCAAGCTCCCGGGCCTTCGGCCGACCCGCGTCCGCTACGACAAGACCTTCCAAGGCCGGCGGGCCGTCCTTAGAGGTGGGTTCGATCTCGTGCACGTCCACGCGTCGTCGTTGTCGCCGCTCGCGTTCCTGACCGCGGAGGCGTCTTCACGGGCGGGCATCCCGACCGCATTGACCGTTCATTCCCTAATGGCCAGCTACGCACCCCTGTTCCGCTGGGCGAACGTGGTTGCCCGTTGGGGCCGCTGGCCGCTCGCCTGGTCGGCCGTCAGTACAGTGGCGGCCCGCCCGCTGCAGGAGATCCTGGGGCCGTCAATGCCGGTGACGGTGCTCCCTAACGGCGTCGATCCGGAGGCCTGGCGGGTCCCGCGCGCCCGATCGGACGGAAGGAGGGTGCTCGTCGCGACCGTCGGGCGATTGGCCGTCCGAAAGCGGCCGCTCGCGCTGCTGCGGATGCTGCGGGCTGTTCGCTCCCGGCTACCCGAGGACATCCGACTGGATGCGGTCCTCATCGGCGACGGTCCGCTTAGACCGAAGCTGGAGCGGTACGTCGCGCGCCACGCGATGGACGACTGGGTGGCCCTCCCGGGCACTGCCTCGCACACTCAGATCCGCGATATCTACGCCGAGGCCGACATTTACGTGGCGCCCGCAACTCTGGAGTCGTTCGGGATCGCCGCGCTCGAGGCGCGTTGTGCGGGCCTCCCTGTCGTGGCGTACTCGGGTTCTGGGGTGGCCGACTTCATCACCGACGGGGTCGACGGATTCCTGGCCGGCGACGATGCGTCCATGGTGGAGAGCATGACCAACCTGTGCCTGTCCCCCCAGCTTCGCCACCAGATGGCACACAACTCAGGCGCGACCACCCTGTCCATCGACTGGTCCCGGGTTCTCGACGCAACTGAAGGCCTCTACGACCGGGCCAGGGAGTTGGCCTGTTCGGTTGGCCGCCTGGCGACGCCGATCGAGCTGGTGTGAGCTTCACCGTCGTCTTCTTTCACGCCCACCCCGACGACGAAGTGTTCTACACCGGGGGAACGATGGCGCGGCTGGCTGCGGAAGGGAATCGGGTGGTTCTCGTGACCGCGACACCCGGGGAGGCCGGCCTTGCCGGCGTAGAGCTGACCGCAAGCAAGCCGTTGGGCGAGGTCCGTGAGCGCGAGCTGATGAAGGCGGCCTCGGTGTTGGGCTGCAGCCGGCTGGTCCAGCTCGGTTACCAGGACTCCGGCATGGCCGCGAAGTCCCAATCCGCGTTCGCCAACCTGGACCCGGAAGAGCCGGCGTCGCGTCTCGCCGAGGTTCTGCGCGAAGAGCAGGCCGACGCTCTCGTTACCTACGACGAGAACGGAGGCTATGGGCATCCCGATCACGTTCAGGTTCACACGGTCGGGAGGATCGCGGCTCGAGAGGCAGAGATACCGATTGAGCTTCAAGCGACGATCGACCGCGACGCGCTCCGGAAGGCTCTGGCTCTCGCAAGGTTGGCGCGCGTCTCAGCCGAGGGCTTCGGCGCGGACCGGATCGAACATGCCTATGCGCCCCGCGAGCGGATCACGCATCGCGTCGGCGTCGGGAGGTACCTGAGCCAAAAGCGGGCGGCTTTGCAAGCCCACCGCAGCCAGGCGAGTGGCGGCGACGGGAAGCGAACCGCTTCGCTACTTCTGTCCCTGCCGGCGCCTGTGTTCCGTGTGGTGATGGCCAGGGAGTGGTTCGTAGAGGTCGGGCGCCACCGGGGGCGGCGGCCCCTCGACGACGTCCTAGCTTCACTTCGCTCGTAGCCGGTCTCCCGCGTTACGGTTCACTCGGATGCCCCCGGAGAAGAAACAACGGGCAGATGCGACCGAACAGTGGGTCGAGCGCGACGTCAGGCGGGTGTGGCACGGGTTTACCCAGATGGCGTCGTACGCCGACAACCGCCCCGTTATCGCCGAGCGGGGCGAAGGCCGCGAGCTGATAGACGTGGACGGCCGGCGCTACCTCGACGCCATATCGAGCCTGTGGGTGATCACCTTGGGCCACCGCGTGCCGGAGCTCGACGCCGCCGTGCGCGAACAGCTGGACCGGGTTGCGCACTCGACTCTGCTCGGCAACGGCAGCACCGTCGTCATCGAGCTTGCCGAGGCATTGGCGAGCGCCGTTCCCGTCGAAGATCCGAAGTTCCTCTTCGCATCCGACGGTGCAGCATCCGTGGAACAGGCGCTGAAGATCGCTTTTCAGCACTGGTGGAACCGCGGCGACAGCAGTCGCAGCACCTACCTCGCATTGGGAGAGGCCTATCACGGCGACACGGTCGGATCCCTCTCGGTCGGCGACTCCGGGTTCGGGACCGACTTGTTCGACCCTCTGCGATTCGATCGGGTCATCCGAACGCCTGGATACAACCATGCCGGGTGGGTTGACTCGGCCATCGATGCGCTGCACGAGAACGCGGGCAGTTTGGCGGCGGCGATCCTCGAGCCGGTCGTCCAAGGCGCGTCGGGCATGTACATCGCCGAGCCCGACGAGGTAGGCCGCTTCGGCCGGGCGTGCCAGGAAGCCGGGGTGCTGCTCATCTGCGACGAGGTGGCGACCGGATTCGGTCGGACCGGACGCATGTTCGCGTCCGAACTGTGCGGGCTTCGCCCCGACATCCTGTGCTTGGGCAAGGGATTGGCAGCCGGCTACCTCCCGATGAGCGCAACGGTCGCGTCGGCGAACGTCGCAGCCGCATTCCTCGGTGAGGACCTGGGTCCCGCGACCTTCTACCACGGGCACAGCTTCAGCGGGAACGCGCTCGCCGCGGCTGTGGCGCTCCGTCATCTACGTCTCTTCGACGAGATGCATGTTCTCGACAACGTCTCCGCGCGCGCCGAGCAACTCGCCAAGCGTCTCCACCCACTTCGCGATTCGAAGTACGTCGCCGCCGTTCGCATGAGGGGGCTCATGGCAGGAGTCGAGCTGGCACCGCCACAGGAAGGCCTTCGGTGGGGCCGGCGCGTTTGCGCGGCTGCGGTCGAAAGGGGCGTCCTGCTTCGACCTCTTGGAGATGTCGTCGTGCTGATGCCGATACTCACGTCGACTGCAGACGAGATCAACCGCATCGTCGACTCCCTCGAAGCCGCGATCGAAGAAGTCTGTGCCTGACTGGGAAGTCGAGGCCGACGCGGGCTGGGATGATTGGGTGGCATCGCAGACAGAAGCGATCCGGCGAGCGGGCCGGTGGCGCAAGCTGCGGCCTCTCGAGGGCGGAGGGCCACGGTTCGATCTTCAATATGGCTCTGGGTCCGTGGTTTCGTTCGCCTCCAACGACTACCTCGGGCTTTCGCAACACCCCGACGTCAACGCTGCTGCTGCGAGGGCGCTCGAGCGTTACGGAAGCGGGAGCGGATCGTCGCGCCTAATCGTCGGGGACAGGCCGCTTCACCACGAGCTCGAGCGGGCGCTGGCGGAATGGAGAGGGGCGGAAGCGGCATTGGTCTTCCCGACCGGTTACCAAGCCAACCTCGCTGCGATGACAACCTTTGGCGCGGGCGCGCGGATCGTGTCGGACGAGCTGAATCATGCTTCTCTCATCGACGGGGCTCGGCTCGCCAAAGCGGACGTCGCGGTCTACCGGCACGGCGACGTCGAGCAAGCCGGCTGGCTGGTCTCCTCTGCAGAGGGCAGGGCCTTGGTTGTGAGCGACACGGTCTTCTCGATGGATGGCGACGCCGCGCCGGTCGGCCCTCTGTCGGAGATGTGTGCGCGGCACGGCGCGCTCCTTGTGCTCGACGACGCTCACCTGGTGTTCCCGACCGAGGAGCCCGACCCGGACGCGGAGGTCGTGCGAATCGGGACACTTTCCAAGGCGCTCGGTTCGATGGGTGGCTACATCGCGGCGCGGGGTGAGTGGATCGAGCTGCTGATCAACCGGGCGAGGTCGTTCATCTTCACCACCGGCCTTGCGCCGTCGTGCGCGGCGGCGGCCTCGGAAGCGCTGAGGATCTGTCGCTCCGACGAAGGGTCGCTGTTGCGAAAGCGGTTGCGGGAGCACGTCGACACAATGCGCCCTGACAACCCGTCGCCGATCGTTCCGTTGGTGGTCGGATCGGAGGAGGCCGCCCTGGAAGCGTCGGAGCGGTTGCTCTCGCAGGGTTTGCTCGTGCCGGCGATCCGTCCTCCGACGGTGCCGGTGGGAACTTCGCGCCTCCGGGTGTCGCTCAGCGCGGCGCACGATCCCGCCGACGTTGCCCGCCTTTGCCACGCGCTCACCGAGTTCCGATGAGGCCGCACGCCGTCGTCGTAGTCACAGGGACCGGCACCGAGGTCGGCAAGACCTGGCTGACTGCAGAGCTGATCAAAATGCTTCGCGAACGAAACGTCACCGTCGCAGCACGCAAACCAGCGCAGTCATTCGATCCATCCGAAGGCGGGACCGACGCCGAGCTCCTGGGCGCAGCTTCCGGAGAGCCGCCGACGCGAGTGTGTCCCGAGCACCGCTGGTATCCGGCTCCGATGGCGCCGCCGATGGCGGCGGCAAGCCTTGGAATGAGGCCACCAGCCCTGAGCGAGCTGCTCGACGAGGTCTCGGCCAGCTGGCCCGAGACATCTGCCGACGTCGGTCTCGTCGAGGGCGCCGGCGGCGTGGGCTCGCCCATCGCGATCGACGGTGACACCGCGGACTTGGCGAAAGGGATCGGTGCCGATCTGGTCGTGCTGGTGAGCGACGCCGGCCTGGGCACTATCAACCTTGTCCGGATGAGCTCGCTCTCGCTGGAACCCCTGCCCCTGGTCGTGTACCTGAACAGGTTCGACGCGGGGCACGAGTTGCACGCGAGAAATCGCGATTGGCTTTCCGAGGTCGACGGCCTACGAGTGTGCTGCGACCGGGACGATCTCGTCGCCCGGATCTGCGCCCACCTCGGCGAATAGTTCGTCTGCATCATTCGCAGCGACCGAGCGGGTTTCGCCGGAAGCGCCTCCGAATCGGATCAGCGCGACCAAAAGGGCGCCTCCTAGCGCGACCGCAGCGCCGACCTTGAAGGCCAGAACGGCTCCGTTGGTCGCTGCGACCATGAACGGCACCCCGCGCGCCGCGGCGTGGTTGGCGTGTCGCAGCGCCAGCGTCGCCAGAAGGGCGAGCCCGATCGACCCTCCGATCGACTGAGCGGTCGAGTTCACCCCAGCAGCGAGGCTGGCGTCCTGGCCCGACACCTCGTGCATCGACGCGTTGCCGAAGGCCGCGAAGCTGAGGCCCGCTCCGAGCGCCATCACCGCGAGACCGGGCAGCGCGTCGCTCCAGTAAGAGCCGTGCACGGTGATCCTGGACAGGAGCAATGTGCCGGTGGCGAAGAACCCGGCTCCCGAAACCAACAGCGCCTTGACTCCTACCTTCGGGACCAGCGAACTCGAGATGGCTATCCCGAGTCCTATGAACAGACCGACAGGTAGGTACGCGATCCCGGTGCGAAGCGCCGAGTAGTGCAGCGTCTCCTCGAAGTAGAGCGTCATCAGAAAGAAGATGGTGAAGAACACGCTTGCAAAGATCAGGTTGGCGATGTTCGCGGTGACCCTGGTCGTGTTGCGGAGGAATCGAGCGGGGATAAGCGGATCCGCAGCCAACCGCTCGAGGCCCACGAAAAGCGCGAGCGCTGCAGCGCCGGCGATCAGCGGAACCACTACTTGGGCGGAACCCCACGGATGGTTGCCTGCGGCGATGAAGCCGTAAACGATCCCGCACAATCCCGCAGTTCCCACCACCGCGCCGGCGATGTCGGGCCTCGAACGATTTCCTTCGAACTGTGCGCGAACCGCACGGCTCTCGTCCACCATGCGCGCCACTGCGAGGACGGCGAAGAGAGCCACCGGCACGTTCACGAAGAAGATCCACCTCCAGGAACTCGCTGCAATAAGAAGTCCCGAGATCACCGGCCCGAGCGTGCCGCCGAGACCCGCCACGCCGCCGAATATGCCGATCGCCTGTGCCCGCTCCTTCGGCTGAGTGAACAACAGCGCTACCAATCCGAACGCCGCCGGGGATGCGATCGCCTCGCCGACGCCCTGAAGGAAGCGGCTGGCCACGAGCATGCCGGGGTCCGTCGACGAGCCACTCAGTGCCGACGCGGCGGCGAACACGATCACGCCGACCATGAACATGCGTCGCCGCCCGAGAAGATCGGCCAAGCGGCCGCCCAGCAACAACAGACCGCCCGCAGTCAAAACGTACCCGTCGACCACCCAGGCGAGTCCCGCCCGGGTGAATCCGAGGTCACTCTGTATATGAGGTAGTGCGACGTTCACGACCGTCACATCCAGGACGAGCATGAACTGAACGAGGGCTATGACTCCGAGCGCCTTCCAGCGCCTCGGGTCGGTGGGGGGAGCCGGCGGCTCGCTGGTCCGGATGTCTGTCATGCTGGCGACCGTAAGAGTGATTGAGGACAATAACCGTCCTCATTGTGGGAAATCATTAGATCAATGGGTGACACCCCAGGACGAATGCTCGAGCTCCTGTCGCTGCTGCAGTCGCGCCCGTCCTGGAGCGGCACCGAGCTGGCCGAGCGCCTCGAAGTTACCGAGCGCACTGTGCGCCGGGACGTCGACAGGTTGAGGGTGCTCGGATACCCGGTCGAAGCGGTGCCCGGCCGGTACGGCGGGTATCAGCTCGGGCGCGGGGGTCGCCTACCCCCGCTGCTGCTGAACGACGACGAGGCTGTCGCGGTCGCGATCGGGCTGCGGAGCGCGGTCGACGGCAGCGTGACCGGAATGGAGGACTCGGCGGTATCCACGCTGGCGAAACTCGACCAGATACTCCCTGCCCACCTGGCACGCCGGGTGCGGGCGATCCACGAAAGCACTACTTCGATGCTGTGGACGGGACAAAGACCCACGGTCGACGCTGCTCACCTCGTGATCCTGGCCAACGCGTGCAGCGCGCAGGAGAGGGTCAGGTTCTCTTACACCGACAAGAAGGGAAGCCCGTCCGACCGGCTGGTCGAGCCGCTCCGGTTGGTGCGCAGCGGCTGGCGCTGGTACCTCGTTGCGAGGGACATCGACCGGCGGGACTGGCGGACCTTCAGGCTCGACCGCTTGCGGGAGCCGGAATGTGTCGGCACTCGATTCGAAGTTGTCGACCCGCCGGACCCGGTCGCGATGGTGACCGAGGGGATCAGCATGGCGAGTTACCCCTTCCAGGCGAGGATCCGGATCCCGTTGCCGGTCGAGGAAGCGACCCGGATGGTGCCCCGGACGTTCGCGGTGCTCGAGGGCGATGAGGGCGGGACGCTCGTCGAGCTGGGCGCCGCAAGCTTGGAACGGATGGTTGCGTATCTTGCCGGGCTCAGCCCGGCGTGCGCGGTTCTGGACCCCCCGGAGCTTCGGGACGCACTGCTCAGCCACGCAAAATCGGTCATGCACGCCAACCAGGGCCCCCGCTAACCTGACCGGGAGGTGAACCTGTCGGCAGCGGCGAACTAGTCGCCGGCAGCGAAGTTGAAGGGGTCGGTCCCGGGAGGCAGGACAGATGAACAGCTGGCTCGGAGTGCGGGCCGAGCGCGCACGTACGCGGTGGGTGCCGGCCCTGATAGCTGCGACGACGGTCGCGGCATCTGTCTCGCTCGTTGGAGCGGGCAGGGCGGAGGCCGCCGGCACGTCGGTAGCCCCGGGGTCTGTAGTCATCAACGGAAGCAACGCCGCGGGAGCGACATCCGGGTCTTACGCCGTGTCGTTCGGGATCGGCTCAAGCGACGCGCTTGGGAGCTCCAGCATCACCTTTGTAGCGCCAGCGGGAACGACGTTCCCGACGCCCGCCTCTTGCTCGGGTAGCTGTTCCGGCTACTCGGTCAAGGCGACGAGCGGTAACGGTACCGAGAATGTCACGTCTGTTTCGACAAGCTCGGTCAACGGAAGCGCCACGCCAAACCAGGTAACGCTCCAGTTGAACAACAGTCTGGTGGTATTCACGGTCAGCGGCACCATCACCGTGACGATCAACTCGGTGGGGAACCCGACTCACGCTTCGGATGCCTACACGATCCAAGAGTCCACGTCGGCCGACACGACCCCGGTTTCTACGGGTCAGTACTCGATCGTGCCGGCGGCGCCATCGGTGATGACGATCGCACAGGGCTCCGGCCAGAGCCAGCAGGTGGCCCAGCAGTACAGGACGCCCCTGGAAGTCCACCTAGCCGACGCGTTCGGTAACTCGACCCCGGCCAAGTCGGTCACCTTCACGGCACCGACATCCGGTGCGACAGTCTCCTTGGGGGCTTGCAACGCGAACCCGTGCGCGGTTCCCACCGATTCGACCGGCGATGCCGCTACGACTGCCATAGCGAGTCAGAAGGCAGGAACCTTCTTTGTTACCGCTTCGTTTGGAAATAGCGGAAACATCCGTGTGCAATTCAGCCTGGACAACATTCACGGGCCGACATACAACCTCAGCATCGTGTCCGGCAACAACCAGAGCGCGCTCGCCGGCTCGAAGTTCGCTCAGCCCCTGAAGGTTCAAGCCCTCGATGTCTACTTGAACCCCGTCGTGGGTAGCCCGATCACCTTCCTGGCGCCCTCCTCCGGTCCCGGCGCGACATTCGGTCCGTGCGGGGATCCGAATTCGCCGCCGAACGCATGCGTGGTCGACACCGATGCTTCGGGCAACGCGGTCAGCTCCGACGTCACCGCCAACTCGACTTCCGGTAGGCCGTACACGGTTATCGCATCGGACCCGAACGCTTCGACCGACTTCCAACTGACCAACCTCACTGGTCCGCCGGGAAGGATCGTGCCGGTCAACGGCGCCAACCAGGAAGCCCCCCTTTCGGTCCCGTTCAACTCGCCGCTCCAGGTCCAGGTGACCGACAGTGTCGGCAATCCGGTTCCGGGCGTGACGGTTACGTTCAGCGCACCCTCCTCGGGCGCCACCGCGACCTTCGCGCCGTGCGGCTCGGGGAATCCATCGGCATACGGGTGCGTCGCCACGACCGACTCCAACGGGATCGCGACTTCGTCGACCTTGACGGCGAGCGGATCGCTCGGGGTCTTCAACGTTGCCGTCCTGGTTCCAGGAGTCAGCAGCGGGACAATCACCCTCAGCAACGTTCAGAGCGGCTACCGGACCGTCGCGTCTGACGGAGGCATCTTCACGTTCGGCGGCGCGCCTTTCTACGGCTCGACGGGCGCCATCCACCTGAACCGTCCGATCGTCGGCATGGCAGACGCAAACGGCGGTGGTTACTACCTTGTCGCGTCTGACGGAGGCATCTTCAACTTCGGTCCCGGCGCCGCGTTCTACGGGTCGACGGGCGCGCAGGCTCTCAACGCCCCCATCGTCGGAATGGCCGTCGATCCCCAAACCGGCGGCTACTGGCTGGTTGCGTCTGACGGCGGTGTGTTCGCCTTCAACGCTCCGTTCTGGGGCTCGATGGGGGCCGTCCGCCTGAACGCTCCTATAGTCGGCATGGCTGCGACCCCGCAGGGGGGCTATTACCTGGTGGCGTCGGACGGCGGCATATTCACGTTCGGTCCCGGTACGACGTTCTACGGCTCGACGGGCGGGTTGCCGCTGAATGCTCCTATCGTCGCGATGGCGACCGCCCCCGACGGCGGCTACTACCTGGTGGCTTCGGATGGTGGAATATTCACCTTTGGCCCGGGGGCGGTGTTCTTCGGGTCCACCGGGGGGCAGCCGCTCAACAAGCCGATCGTCGGCATGTCAGTCGACCCATCGTCGGGCGGCTACTGGCTGGTGGCCTCGGACGGCGGGATATTCAGCTTCGGCGCACCCTTCTTCGGGTCCATGGGAGGCACGCCTCTGAACGCCCCGATGGTCGGGATGGCCCCGTCGATTTGAGGTCGTAAGCGCCGGCCTACTGCGTGGGATCCCCTCATGGTGGGCGTGGTGCTGGGCGTCCTCCTCGGCCGTTCAATCGATTTGCGCCGTACCGAGCTGAACCCTCGTTTCTGCGGTACAACTCGCATCTGCGGTACAAGCCCTGCTGGGTTCATGTCGCGCCTGTCCCGCAGAAGCGAGATGTACCACGAAAGCGATCGGAAACGGGTCGGGATCACTCCGTCGACCCGACGCCTGGGCTGGCTTGATTTTTCCGGAAGTTCCGAGACAGCCGATTCATCCGGTAACTCGGTTGTGGACACCATCGGCTTAGGCCACTAACTTTTCCGAAGGAATATGCGCCAGTAAACCGAACTTACCTGGCAGCAATCGCAGGGGCAGTCCCGGGAGGCAGGATCTTAAATGAATATGTGGCTCGGTCGGCGGCGAGCAGCGCACGCCCGTATGCGGTGGGCCGCGGCGGCGTTTGCCGCTACAAGTCTCGTCGCGCCAGCTCTGATATCGATCATCGCGGCTAGCCCAGCAGAGGCCGCGGGCGGCGGAAGTGTCTCCCCAGTGCAACCGACGCTCAGTAATCCGGTCGCGGGAGGGGCGTCCAACTACACGATCCCCTTCACGACGAGCGCTTCTGGAGCGCTCCCGATTGGCGGCACTATCACAATCGTCGCCCCCGCCGGGACCGTCTTCCCCGCGTGTTCGGTGCCATGCG